>NZ_JAKUDW010000084.1:0-22777 GCF_022662595.1 Bacillus cereus group sp. BfR-BA-01524
TGGGTAATGAACTCTTGTCTTCAAACCAAAAACACCTCCATTGAATTTGCATACTTAGTATGCGAATTCAGGAGGTGTTTTTTTCATGTACCACTATTCGGGTTCACTTCAAAGACGAGCAGCTTTTTCTATATAAAGGGGGTTGGGGATACAAAGTGTTAAACAAGACCTTGAGCAAGTGTATAAATGAAAGCCGTAAGAAGAGTAGCTCCACTTGCAAGTCCGATAAAGTCTGATTTGTTGAAAGTAATGTTGTTCATTATAATCTCTCCTTATTTGTTTAATGTAGTTGCAACGGCTTTTGCATCGACAAGTGCGGATAGCACCATGCCCATTGTATTTAAAAATTTATTTGATTTCATATTGTTCATCATGCGTATCCGCTCCTTTTCGAATTGTTGTTGCCCTGCTTATGTCTTAATTATAGGAGATATGTCCACTTGCAACTATCGAATTAGCTTACGAAAGACTTACACTTTTGTAAGAAAAAAAGACATTCATGTAAGAATGTCTTTCACAGCATATTGATATGATGATGTTCTTCAATTGTTTTTAAAAAACTACGCATTGAATTCGTCATATAGCTATCTTTACGGCGTATGAAAACCGTTGAAATACTGCCGTATTTTTCAGGGATTGCATGACAATGTACCTTACCTGCTTTAGAAAGATGATGGACAGCAGACTGTGGTACGAGTGTAATTCCGAGGCCGAGTGCAACGCTGTTTAATATTGTCTCTAATATATTGAATTCCATAATTCTTTTTGGTAGCAAACCTTCGTCTTTCAGCCATCGTTCTAGTTTGGAACGGTATCCACATCCTTGGTTAAAAACGAGTAGAGGCGTTGTTGTAAATTCTTCTATATGAAAAGCTTTATTTTGTGTTACAAGCATTAATTTTTCTGTACTAACATCGTATTGTTCGATTAGTGGATGTTTAATAGGACCTGATATAAAGGCACCATCTAATTGATGATCAAGTACTTCTCTAATCAATTCTTCTGTTAGACCCGCTTGTAATGATAAATCGACATTCGGATAGCTTTTATAGTAAGAAGATAAAATGGTAGGTAATGTACTTACTGTTTCTACTGTACCGATTTTTAATATACCGGAGGGTGTTTCACTATCTAAAAATACTTGTTTTAGTTCGTCGACATCTTGCAAAATTTTATTAACATAAACGAGCATTTTTCTTCCTTCAGCTGTTAAAGTCATGCCTCGTTTATGGCGGTAAAAGAGTGGGGTTTTTAATTCGTTTTCTAGTTGTTTAATACGTGCAGTTACATTTGATTGTACATAATTTAATTCCTTTGCTGCGTTACTTACACTACCCTGGTCGGCAACGCTTTTAAAGATTTGTAAGTCTCTTAATTCCATTTTGTAATCCCCCTTGATGTTAACTATCATTATAAATGATAGTTAACATCATTTTGAATCATTTTACGTGATATATTTTTTCTTTTACAATTCTCTTTGTGCAAATAGAAAGAAACGGGGGATTGCGGTGAGAAGAGGTCAAATGATAATAGGGGCTTTAGCTTGTTTAATTGCGAGTATGTCATGGGGAGCGATGTTTCCAGTTGCTGATCATGCGCTAGAATACATAGATCCATTTTATTTTTCGCTTATTCGCTATGGAGCGGTGGCGATCGTACTGATTGTATTGTTGTTAATGAAAGAAGGAAAACAGGCATTTCGTTTAGAGGGAAGAGGAAAGTTACTCGTCTTTTTTGGAACGATGGCATTTACAGTATATAATGTCCTCATATTTTTAGGGCAAATGTTAATGGGTAAGTCGGGTGTAATGGTAGCTTCCATTATGGAAGCACTTATGCCGATGATTTCTATTTGTATTTTATGGGGATATAAGCATATAAAACCGAAGAAGTATATGATAACGAGTATGGTTATTGCTTTTGTAGGAGCTGTGTTTGTTATTACAAAAGGTGACATGAGTTTCTTTGTAACATTGAAAGATAATATGTTCTCATTAGCATTTATATTTATTGGTGTTGTAGGCTGGGTTATTTATACGATGGGTGGTCAAACATGTAGTGATTGGTCAACATTACGTTATTCTACGTTGACGTGTGTATTCGGTACGACTGTTACAGGAATTATAACGGTAATTATTACGTCGCTTGGATATATTTCAGTTCCGAGTATGGGAACGATTTCTATTGTAAAATATGATTTGTTATTTATGATGACATTGCCAGGTATTGTAGCGCTACTTGCTTGGAACTACGGTGTGAAAATTTTATCATCCATTAATGGGATTTTATTTATTAATTTTGTACCAATTACGACTTTAGCTATTATGATGATGCAAGGGTATCAAATCACAATGTTTGATATTATAGGGACTGTACTTGTTATTGCAGCGCTTATTCGCAATAACGTTTGTCAGAGAAAAGAAGAAAATATAAATAAGAGAGTTTTACAAGAAGAGCAATTACGTCAAGCTGTTTAATAGGCAAATGGAGGATTTCACATGTTAGAAAGTTTATTGTTTTTCTTCGCCGTCGGAGTTGCCTGTGAGCTTGCAGCAATTAATCGAAATGGTCGTAAAAAGATAAAACAACAAGCTGAGCTGATACAGCTTTTAAAAGAATTGAAAGAAAGAAAAAATTAAAAAGACGACCGGGCATAGACGGTCGTCTTTTTCTATATAAAGGGGAAAGGGGACACAAAGTTATACAAGCGTAGCAGCGTAAATGAAAGCAGTAAGAAGAAGAGAGCCGCTAGCTAATCCTAAAAAATCTAATTTGTTAAAAGCAATGTTATTCATAATACATTCTCCTTACTTGTTTAATGTAGAAGCAACAGCTTTTGCATCGAAAAGAGCTGATAATACCATGCCCATTGTATTTAAGAAATTGTTCGTTTTCATTTTGTTCATCATATTGATCCACTCCTTTTCGAATAATTGTTGCCCTGTTTCTGACTTAATTGTATGAAATATAGTAAGAAGTAACTATCGAATTAGCTTACAAGAAAATTACACTTTTGTAAGAATTGAAATTTAACAATTCATCCTTAATTTTATTACCAACTCCTAAAACTTAGTGTTATAATTATTATAAGAATATGATTATACTTCGGATGTTTAGAAAGGAACGAAACAAATGTATAAACCAATTACATTTTTGTTGAAATATATATTTAAAACAGCTGGGAAAGTAGAAGTACAAGGAAGAGAAAAGCTACCAGAAGGTGGACCGTATGTTGTTGCGTGTACACATACAAGTTTTATGGATGTATTAATGTTAGCTACAGGGATGTATCCAACTCAAATTCATTACATGGCAAAAAAAGAGTTATTTGAAGGTAAATTCAAAAATTGGTTCTTTAAAAATGTAAATGCATTCCCTGTAGATCGTGCGAATCCGGGACCAAGTACACTTAAAATACCATCACGTTTATTAAAAGAAGGAAAGGTAGTAGGAATTTTTCCGAGTGGAACGAGATCAGCGGAAGATGTTTCATTAAAAGCGGGTGCTGTGACAATTGCGATGCGTTCTAATGTTCCGTTAGTACCAGCAGCTTATGTTGGTCCATCAAGTGTAAAAGAATTAATAAAGGGGAAAAAGGCACAATTGATTTTTGGAGATCCAATTCAAATTGAGGCTGGAGAACAAATAGATCGAAAAACCGCTATGAAAATGATGACAGATCAATTAAATGAGAAGTTTGAGGAGTTAAAAGAAGCTTTGCAATCAAATCAAAAATAAGAAAAGACGACCGGGCATAGACGGTCGTCTTTTCTATTACTATTTATAATAAAGGGGAAAGGGGACACGAAGTTATACAAGCGTAGCGGCGTAAATAAAAGCAGTAAGAAGAATCGAGCCACTAGCTAGTCCTAAAAAATCTAATTTGTTAAAAGTGATGTTATTCATAATACATTCTCCTTACTTGTTTAATGTAGAAGCAACAGCTTTTGCGTCGATAAGAGCGGAAAATACCATGCCCATTGTATTTAAGAAATTGTTCGTTTTCATTTTGTTCATCATATTAATCCGCTCCTTTTCGAATAGTTGTTACCCTGTTTCTGACTTAATTGTATGAAATGTTGCGGAAAGTCACTATCGAATTAGCTTACAGAAAAATTACACTTTTGTAAGAGAAATGAATGAAGGTGTAATGATAAGAAGATTTGACATATGTTCCTGAGATTCATTAAGTTAAAGGTAGAGGTGAGTGTATGGCTAATATTAAAGATATTGCAAAGATGGCGGGAGTTTCAGTTACGACTGTTTCGAGAGTGTTGAATGATCACCCATATGTAAGTGAAGAAAAAAGAAAAGCGGTTATAGAGATAGTTGAGAAATTGAATTACTCGCAAAACGCAAATGCTGTTCATTTATCAAAAGGAAAAACGAATATTGTTGGTGTGATTTTACCGTATATTAATCATCCGTGTTTTGATGCGATGGTGAGCGGAATGATGGAGACTGCGTTAGCGCATAATTACAGGGTGCTACTTTGCCAAACGAATTATAATAAAAAAGAAGAAATGAAAAGTTTACATATGTTAAAAACAAAACAATTGGATGGTCTTATTATTTGTTCACGTGCAAATGATTGGGAAACGATAGAACCGTATGCTTCTTACGGCGCAATAATTGCTTGTGAAGACAATGATATTTCAAACATCTCAAGTGTATATACGAATCATTCAGCGGCCTTTCAATTAGGAATGGATTATTTGATTGAGAAAGGTTATAAAAAAATTGGTTATTGTACGGGAAGAAAATTAGGGCCGAGTAGTCAAAAGCGTTTTGATGTTTATAAACAGCAATTGCAATCTATAGACGAAGAGGTTAATGAAGAATGGATTTTTACAGAATGTTTTACACTAGAAGATGGTGTGAAAGTAGCTCATAAGTTAAAAGAGATGCAGGATCTTCCTGAAGCATTAATAGTAGCAGGCGATGAGGTTGCGATTGGGGTTATGACAGAGGTTGAAAAATTAGGCATTCAAGTTCCTGAGGATTTAGCAATTATTGGCTTTGATAATCAACCTATCTCACAAGTGTTACAACTGACAACTATTGATCAAAATTTAAAGGAGATAGGGAAAACTGCTTTTGAAATGTTGCATAGAAAAGTGAATGACGAGAGTTCTGAACAAGAAAAGCTGGAAATTCCATACGAACTTGTGGAACGCTCTACAGTTTAATTTTAATCCGTTATGTGTATAATCGCATAACGGATTATTTTTTTGAAATATCTTTGACAGGAAACGCGTTTCATACTTTATAAAGGAGTTAAACCGGTTTGTAATAATCCATGGATTCTTTTCAAGTGTTAATGCAATGAATAGAATTTGGAGGAATATGCATGAATGAACTTTTATCGAGTATGAAAAAGTATGTAGATGATGATGAAAAGATTCTGGCTTTTGTGGTAGGGATATTTGAGAAGGATAATTTTATATTATCGTATCAACATGGGGTTTTTGTTGCCACTACTAGACGTCTCCTTTTTTACGGGAAATTTCCGTACTATTCTTCAACATTTAAAGAGTATTCATATTTGCATATAGATAGCATAGATTTTCATCCGTATTTTGAATTTACTTGTAATCATGAAACCATTCGCGCTAAGTATATTCAGAAAGGGAATGTGGAGCAATTTGTCCGTGCAGTTAGAGCAAATATGAATAATTAATCACCCCTCTGTTTAAACATAATATTTCAATTTTTAACAGGGAAAATGCGGAATAAAAACCACTTCTAAACCTCTAGGAGATAGTGATACAATGTCAAATGGGGGGAGGGTATGAACTATGGTTAATCAACGTATAAAGGAAATAACACTAATTACAATTGGTTCATTATTATTCGCAATTGGTATTAATTACTTTGCAATTCCAAACCGTTTATCGGAAGGTGGAATTATTGGTTTAACGGTTGTTACGTACTACTTATTTGATTGGTCACCAGGAATTGTGAACTTTGCTATAAATGCAATTTTACTAGCTGTTGGTTATAAATTTTTTGATAAGAAAACAATGATTTATACAATTTTAGGGATTGTAGAAACATCTTTGTTTTTATACGTTACAGAACATATTGAGTATCATGTAAATAGTGATACATTATTAGCAGCTTTATTTGCTGGTTTATTTGTGGGTATTGGATTAGGCTGTATGTTCAAAGCCGGAGGTACATCGGGAGGATCAGCAATCTTAGCTCAGTTAGCAAATCAATATTTAGGTTGGAGCGTAGGTAAAGGCGTACTAATTATTGATATTGTTGTAATTGCTGGTTCTGTATTTATAATAGGGCAAGAAAAGGCAATGTATACACTTGTAGCTGTGTTCATCGGAGCGAAGGTGATTGATTTCATTGTAGAAGGAATGGACACAAAAACGGCTGTTACGATTATTTCGAATCAACCAGACTTAATTCGTGAGGCTATTACGAAAAATATGACACGCGGTGTTACTGTATTAGAAGGGCGCGGCGGATATACTGGTAAAAATAAAGAAGTTTTATATGTTGTTATTAATAAACAAGAGCTTGTTAAGTTAAAACAAGTTATTAGTCGGGTAGATGAAGATGCTTTCGTTGTTATACATGATGTACGTGATGTGCTTGGCGGTGGCTTTAAAGCAAGCTAAAAGGTGAACGAGTAAATTCGTTCACCTTTTTTAATTCTTACAAAAATGTAAGTGTAATGTAATGAGATTCAATAGTAGATTTTATTTCCCCTTTTTAAAATGGATGTATATATATCCTGCAGAGGAGGAATGTTTATTATGAAGAAAAAAATGATCACTACTATAATAGCGATGATAGTGATAGTAGTAATGTTACTGCCTACGAAACTTGGACCGGTTATCGATAAATATAATCCACTGTATAAGACGAAAGAATACTATACGGTTGTGAATACAATTGGTCAGCATATTGGTGATGAGTGGTATGAATATGAATTTATTGCATTCGATGAACGTGGTAGAGAGCAGAAAATAAAGAAAACGGTTAAGCATATGTTAAAGAGAGATGAAGCATTAAAGGTTTTTGCAAAAGGACGTTACGGTGAATCGATTGAAGAAATTGAGGTTGCAAATATTCCTATAAATGCGAAGAGCAAACTTTTAACGATGAGATAGTAAAATATACCCCAGCTATTTTTTGTCGAAAATAAAAATACTGGGTAAGGGTATTTTGAAATTAACAAAAAGCCTTAGTCCATATAGACTAAGGCTTTTTTATTATATAAAGGGGAAGGGGGTACATTGTAGTAGCATAGGTGAAATGTATAAGAAGAGTAGCTACTAGCAATGTAATTTGGTTATGTGAGTGTTCTTCTTATTTGGCTTACTTTCTAACTTTATTGTACGAAATATAAGTAAGGGGAACTATCGAATTACATTACACATAACTTACAAACATGTAAGCCTTCTGTAATGTAATTCGATAGTCAAAAGATAGTAATTTTCATATAGTGTAACTAGAAAGTCTCAATATATTACTTTCTGTTTGTAATGAAGAATGAAAAACCAACTAATTTTTAATAATCCTCATCTGAATAAAGATGGGGATCTTTTTTAAAACCTTACAACATTGTAAGGTTTACGTAAGTTAATTCGATAGTAAATTTGTCATATTTTTTGCATAATAGATACAGATAGAAAAATAATTAGGGATCTAGTAAGAAGGGAGAAAAATGGGATGCGTAAAGAAGAAGTAGTGAAGTTACCAATTAAAGATTTCTGTAGCTACTTTACTGTTGCCGTAGTGTGTATTGGATTATTTGATATCATAACAAACTTAATTGTTAAATAATATAGATGCTAAAACAAGAAAGGAAGTCCTTTCTTGTTTTTTTTATGGGGGCATAAAGATGAAATGGATTGATAGTCATATACATGTTGATCAATATAAGGATGAAGAGAAGAGCAGATTACTAAAAGAGGTGGAAAATAGTAAGGAAATAAAGGGGCTTATTGCGGTATCTATGAATTATCAATCTTGTAAGGAAACGTTATCTTTAGCAAAGAAGTATCCCTTTATATATCCAGCGATAGGGTTTCATCCAGAGCAACAGATTCATAAAGAAGAGTGTGAACAGATTTATCAACTTATTGAACAGAACGCAGAGGAAATTGTTGCGATTGGTGAAGTAGGTTTGCCCTATTATTTGAGAAAAGAAGATGAAAGAATTGCTGTAGATTCATACATAGCTGTATTGAAAAAATTTATAGAACTAGCTAGTAAGTATAATTTGCCGATTATATTACACGCAGTTTATGAAGATGCTGACATTGTATGTGATTTGCTAGAGAAATATAAAGTTTCACGTGCACACTTCCATTGGTTTAAAGGAAGCGATGAAACAATGAAACGGATGATGAGAAATGGTTATTATATTTCGATTACACCGGATGTTTTACATAAGGAGAAGATTAGAAAAATCGTTTCGTATTATCCGCTTGAATATATGATGGTAGAAACAGATGGTCCGTGGGAATTTCAAGAAGATTTTATAACGCACCCAAGAATGATTCGAGAGGTATTAAAGGAAATTAGTTCTATAAAAAACATATCCATTGATAAGGTCGCAGAAACAATATATGAAAATACAAGTCGATTTTATTTGAAAGGATAGGAGAATTATAGTTTTAATCATGTAACGGAAAAAGTAAAAGTTGAATTTATTTAGTAAAATGCCAAGGTTTGATATAGGACAAAAAACCACCAAGCGTTCCGCTCGGTGGTTTTGTATTAGGATTCTAATTTTTTCGCACGTTTTAATAATAAAAGAAAGACAATGATAACGAACCCTAGTATAAGGAAGAAGCCATATTGCTTTATATAATCAATTATGTCATTCGCACTGGTTGGTTTTTCAACGTGAATGCCGTCTTTATTCGTCGTAATATGAATATCTTTCATTTTTACTTCATTCTTTTCCTTTTGTAAATCAATCCATTCTATATTTGGAATACTTTCTAGATCCTTTAACACTTCTTTTAATGGTTTCACACCTAAGTAAGGATGATAGAATGCTCCAATAATCCCATCGGATAATTTAGCAACAGATAAAGCATTTGCTTTCATTTTAGCAATAGCTTGTGGCTTATCTTCTTCAATAAAACCGACTGTTTCAGGCATTAATTTCATTCCGTGTAGAAATGATGGTGTACTTCTATATGCTGGAGAGTGCATGGATTTCCAAGTTGTATCACTTAATTGTAGTTGTCCTACATAAGTTGAAAAGTATCTTGATAATATTTCATACCCCTTTTGAGACATTGTGTAATGAGGTGCTTCAAATGCGACAGGATATAGTTTAGCATCTACAAGTTCTTGAATCCCTTTTTCGATATGATCTGTCGTATATTTTTCCTCAAACTCTTCCCCTGTTTTTACATATTGGTTATATGCCTCTATATTTGGAAAGTCATCTTTTGTCTTAGGTTTTTCATGTTTCGGTTGGCGAATTGGTTGATCTGTCTTTACGTCCCAAAATTCAAAACCTTCCCCAGTTTCACTATCATAAAATTGGTGAGTGTAACCATGCATAATAATCGCTGCGCCATCATCTTGCATAGAGCGTAAAAGATCGACTAGTTCGGGTTTATCTTTTAAATGTAGTGTTTTACCTGTCTCCGGATCTGTATATACAGGAATAACAGTGATCATGTAAGGAATCTTCTTCTCTTTTAGTAATTCAGCAATTTCTTTCAATTGATTTATATCTGCTGCTGGGTGAACATCCTCAAGACGTAAATAAGCTAATTTTTTATTGGTTTCGGGTTTTTGCTGAAAATAAGAAAATAGGCTTTCGCCAATATAATAAGATATCCAATCAAAGAGGTTAGAAGTTGCTACATAATAAGAATTATTTTGCTGTACAATTAATGGATAAGTATTATTTCCTCTTAAAGCATGTGCGAGAATTGTTCCGTTTGTATCAAGTTGTTTAATTGATCTTTCTTCTTCTAATATATTCTTTAGTTTACGTGTTGGATATTCAATTGTATCAGAGTTTATATCTTCATTTTTAAGTGTGATAAATGAAAAACGAGTAGATAACTGTTCTATATTTTGACCTAAAACTAGTAATGGTCCTGGGAAGCCTTCTAGAAATTCCTTTGCTTCAGTAGAAAGTTCTTCTTGTTTTTCACCCATGTAAATAACATGTGTATACGAAGATTTATCAGTTATTTCAGCTAACTGTTTTATGTTTTTAATTGTTATATTATTAGTGAAATGCCCTACTTGTGTATTAAGTATTTGGATATCGCTTGTAATTTGATCATCGTTTGAACTGTATAAAATAAGGGTTTTTGGTTGTTCAGTTTTTTGTGCGGAAATAGGGACAGGAATTAATAGTAGTAAACTAAATAAGAGTAACAGCCGTTTTTTCATATTATTATTCTCCTAGTTTATATTTAGAATTCAATTTACAATTATATACAATAAATGCGTTATAGTCTATGAAAGTTACATTTTTGCACGTATTTACCAGCTTTTTTTTCACAAAATCGGTCTAAAGCATGATGATAATATGTATAGTTATTTGCTATGATAAAAGAGTAGTAGAATGTAGGTAATTGTAAAGGGAAGGCTGAAAGGGGACAAATTTCAGCGGAGAAAGAGGTAGAGGTAGTGAAGAAATTCTTTGTAGGATTTTTAGTTGTTCTTGGAGTATATTTATATTTCCAAGGAAAGTCTGAAGGAATGGATAAGCTAGTGAATGGAACAAGCTATGTTGATTCAGAAGAAGCAAAACAGATGAAACAAATCATTATAGAGGAAGCGAAGAAAGTAAATCTTCCGGAATGGATACCTCTTGCAATTGCCGAGCATGAAAGTCGATTAAATCCAAGAAGTGTTGGAGATAATGGAACTTCATTTGGATTGTTTCAACTACACCGCGGCGGCGGGCTTGCACCAGAACATTTAACTGATGATGAGCTGAAAGATCCACGTACAAATGCACAAATTGCAATGCCGCATTTGATGAAAGGATATAAGCGCGGGGTGCAAAAAGGTTTGACTGATTTTGCATTACTGAAATATATAGCGAATACATCTGGATGGCCAGGGAATTTAGGGCCAGAGTGGACGGATAATAACATGAAGTATAACATCGGATTAGAAGATGTGTACTATCGAAATAAAGGTGTAATAAAAGAGTAGGTTTTCGATACCTACTCTGTTTTTTTATGAATAATTTCATCCTTTTCTTTCGTAAAATACTGCATGAGTTGTATTTTCACCTCTTCTAGTTTTGTAGAAACTTGAGGTATTTTATATCCTGCATACAGCGGTGAAACGACAAATCTAGGAACAACTTTACAAATAATTTTTCCATTTAAGTAATAGAAGAATAAGTTATAACTACTACATCCTTTATGGAAATCTGTCAGTATGTAACGTACAGTTTGCTGAATGTAATTTGCCATATCATCTATATATGAAATATTATCAATGATTATATTGAATTCAGTGAAGCCAATAATGGGACGCTCTGAAATATTAAGCTCAATGCGTTCGTTTTTTTGAACAATTACCCCTTGGAAATTTTCTTCTTCAATATTTTCAAGATAATCTACATATTTCATTCCGATAATTTGCATGTGTGCATGATGCAAACTTCCACCTGAAAATGGACCATGATTTTTGTATAAAATCACAGATGCGAACTCTTCTTTCTTCTGTAAGTGTAACCAATGTTGAATAGAAAATTGCATTAATTTCCGCATATGTTCTTCTGTATATGTTGCGATATGATCTTCGCAATTATCGGTTTCAATTAACACTGTTTGAAATGTATCTTGTAATGTAGGGAATTTATTTTTTAACCAAATAATAGAACCATCAGTTGCTAAAATATCCGTTAAATGTTCTTTATCGCAAAATGGACATGCAGCGCTTCTATTCCGAATACTTTCTGGTTTTTGTTTACCGATATCGTTTAAAAAATATAGTTGTTGTGTATCCATTTATATATATGCCCCTTTAAAATATGTGTAAAAATCCCGCTTAATACATTCGGGAAAAGGAGAAGGAAATCCTCTAAAGGCAATATGGAAAAAATAAAAGACAAGATATCCTCATTACGATAGGGTACCTTGTCTTTTATTTTTTCTCTAATAGTGTGTATGGATAATATAGAACATTTTCAGTATTTTTCTTTTTTCTATTTTTTATTGTGTATAAAGTAATTGCTGTGCTTGCAATTATAATAATGGCTTTCTTCATATTCATATACCCCTTTTTATTGTTGGTTTAATTCTTGGCTAACTGCTTTTGCATCGACTAAAGCGTGTAAAATCATTTTCACCATGTTCATCATATTTCTTCACTCCTTTTTATAGTTCATTTAGTTCTTTTACAACTGCTTGTCCGTTCACTAATACCTCAAAGATTGCTTTTACGATTTCTTTCATCATGTTTGTTTCCTCCTTTTGTTTGTCTCTCTTGTTTACATCTTTATTGTATAGGGAGGCATCTTTTCGTACTATCGCTTTCCATTACGTGAACATAACAGTTTTGTAAGATTTGATGTCACTTATTGAAATGTTTAGTCTATCTTCATTATTTTCAGAAAAATGACTATTCAAACATGAAATTGGAAAGTATAATAAAGAAGTAAGTATTAAATTCCGTACGAAAGGGGTGAATGAGATGAAACGTTCTTTAGCTGCACGTGCCAAATTTTTAGATTTTATCTATTTTTGTCGTGCGATTTTTCATGATGTAGTTGTTAACGGGATACGTATGCCCTTTTTTAACAATTGCATAGTGACTATTGAACGATAGAAATCTCTTCACCCATTTTTAATAAACGTGTGAAAAGGGAGCTATTTGGCTTCCTTTTTCTATGCCGAAAACCATGGGGAATGTTTCTTTCTCATGGTTTTTTATATTGAAAGGAGTACGGAAAATGACTATTTGTAGTGTAAATAATGTAACGAAATCTTTTGGTGGAAACATCATATTTGAAAATATATCGCTTGAAATAAAGAATGGTGAACGTGTTGGGTTAGTTGGTCGTAACGGTAGTGGGAAGACAACAATCTTTGGGCTTCTAACGGGAATGGAGAGTTTGGATGCAGGAGCCATCCATATGAAGAAAGGTACACGTATTGGTCATGTCGCACAAATTCCGAAGTTTGATGAGGTCCTGACTGTATATGATGTATTGAGTTCCGCTTTTAAAGTAGAAAAGGAATTAGAAAAAGAAATGCATGCTCTAGAAAAAAATATGGCGGAGGAGCAGGAACAATCTTCTTTGCAAAAGCTAATGGAGAGATACGGAGTAATTCAAGAAAAGTTTGCGTTCCTTGGTGGTTATGAAATAGAAGCAAATATAATGAAGGTAGCAAATGGCTTACAAGTGACAGACTTATTTTCAAGAGTATTTACGGAATTAAGTGGAGGAGAACAGACGAAAGTAAGCCTTGCATATATGCTATTGCAGAAACCAGATTTACTTCTATTAGATGAGCCAACAAATCATTTAGATTTATTTGCAGTTGAATGGTTAGAGCAATTTTTAAAAGAATACACTGGAACAGTTATGGTTATTTCACATGATCGTTATTTCCTTGATGAAGTTGTAACGAAAATTTTTGATTTGGAAGATGGAGAGATTCACGTGTACCATACGAATTATTCTCAGTTCGTTGAGGAGAAGGAAGAAAGATTACTTCAAGAGTTTCAAGCTTATCAGGAGCAACAAAAGAAAATAAAGAAAATGAAAGAAGCAATTAAGCGTCTACGTGAATGGGCAAATCAAGCGAACCCTCCGAATGAAGGATTGCATAAAAGAGCGAGAAATATGGAACGTGCGTTAGAACGTATAGAGAAATTAAAGAGGCCAATCTTAGAACGAAAACAGATGGGTCTTCAGTTTGAAGGGCAAGAGAGAAGCGGGAAAGATGTTGTTGTAATGAAAGAAGTGAGCAAAGGTTTTGCTGGCCGACCTTTATTTGAACAAGCGAATTTACATGTGCGTTTTCAAGAGCGTGCGGCTATCGTTGGTCGTAATGGCACAGGAAAGACTACATTATTAAAACTACTATTAGAAGAAATAAATCCAGACGTTGGTGAAATTCGAATTGGTAGTAGTGTCAAAATTGGTTATTTATCACAGCATACGTATGGCAATTTGAAGAGTAATGTATTGGAAGCGTTTAGAGAGTATGTAGCTGTAACCGAAGGAGAAGCAAGACATATATTGGCTAAGTTTTTATTTTATGGTCCAGCAGTATTTAAGAAAGTAACGCAACTGAGCGGTGGAGAAAAAATGAGGTTAAGACTTGCGCAACTTATGTATCAAGACATCAATTTTCTAATTTTAGATGAGCCGACAAACCATCTTGATATTGAATCAAGGGAAGTTTTAGAGGAAGCCCTTGAGCAATATAATGGAACAATCCTAGCTGTTTCACATGATCGTTATTTTTTAAATAAGTTATTTGAAAAGACGTACTGGATTGATGAATGTAAATTATTTGAGTTTGCAGGAAACTATGCATGGGCTCGTCAAAAATGGGAAGAAAAGCTTGAGAAGCAAGTAATAAAGCAGAAACGCCAAGGGAGAAAGAGTGTTGAAATGGTTCCAGTAAAAGAGAAAAAGGCTAGGAATCTTGAAGAGATTGAAAATGAGTTAATGCATGTAGAAGAAGATATATATGCAATAGAATGTGAAATGGAACATGTAGCTGATGTTGAAAGACTTGAAAAATTATATGAGGAAAAAACGATGAAAGAGTTGTTACGAGCGAAGTTATATAGTGAGTTAGAGAATATTGTGGAGTAAAGAGTAGAAAGCCACTTCCTTTCAGTTTTGCTGGAGGAAGTGGCTTTTTCATAATGATATTTTGCTTTAAAGATTAAATGAAGCGATGTGTTTCACGTGAAACAGTAACTTAGATAAATCCGTGTTCCTCAATTTGCATAGCTTGTGAAGCATATGAAATGATAAGGTGAAAAATAAATGTCATTAGTGGCTTTTCAATAGGAGTAATCACAAAAACAAAGACTAATTATTTCCCGAGAGATAAAGTGAAACTTTAATCAGTGGGGGTTTTACTGTCCGGCAAATAGCGGGATAAATATGTGTAACAGAGACTAGTGATTGAAAACGAAAAGAGAGCAAAGTTACAGCTTTACGCGCTGAACTCTGCTTTCTTTTTGTGTGGCATCTTCTCTCGTTGAAATTATAATAGCGATCCCGAGCATGATAAAAAAAGCTAAAAAGAGGACGAACTTTGGGAAGAACGGGAATAGTAATAACGCCCCGACTATCATAATTGTTAATAATACGTAGTGCAGGACGTATTGGAATAGTTTGTCCATATTTTCGCCCCCTTTTTGGTAATTGGTTATTAGTATTCTATGTTTCATGCTGAAGGAATAGAAGTAGATTTTTAAGTTTTTAATACGAATTATAGCTGAGTTTTCTTAAAGTATAAATGTAGAGGGATAATTTTGGGAAAATTCTCAAAATATTTATTTAGAAAGAATTGACAAAATATACTGAACGATATAAGCTAATAACCATAAAGTATACCGGAAAGGTCGGAATAAGATTGTTACCCCTCAAAAATATCTATTTTTTTATGATTAAAACCGACTTTTCCGATTGGTTATAAATGTTGCTGTGGGAGGCATACATAAGCTTATAAGTTCAAAGGGTATAACTATTAAACAGTTAGGGTGGGGACAATGAAGAAAAAAACAAAAAAATGGGCTGGTGTATTTTCAGTATTACTGAGTAGTTCGCTTGTGTTATCTGCTTGTGGGGGACAGGAGGATACGGCTTCTACAGAACCAGTAAAAAAGCAGGATTTAAAAGACTCTAAGATTGAATCAATTCCAGCTACAGATAAAAAGAAAAGTCCAGAGAAAGCAAATCAACGAAAAGATACTTTTATTACAGCCATTTCTAAGCCAGGGGGAGTTTTCCTTCCGTATTTCCAAGATAATGGTTGGGATGGAAATGTAACGTCTGTTATTTTTGCGTCATTAGTAACAACAGACAAACAAAGTAAACCTGTTCCGGACCTTGCAGAAAAATGGGATATTTCTGCTGACCAGTTAACATATACATTCCACTTACGTAAAAACTTAAAATTTAGTGACGGGTCGCCTTTAACAGCGGATGACGTAGCATTTACATTAACACTACTTCATGATAAAGCGTATGAAGGTGGATTGGATATTGCTCAGTATGCTGTTAAAGGTGGGAAAGAATATAAAGAAGGAAAAGCAACTTCTATTGAAGGAATCCAAGTTGTTGATCCACAGACAATTAAAATTACAACTGAAAAAGTTAATTCACAGGCGCTAACGAATTTAGGTGGCCCAGTGCTATCAAAAGCTTATTATGGAAAAGATTATAAACAAAATACAAGTTTAGACTATTTAAAAGCATTATATGGGCAACCAATTGCAGCGGGTCCATATAAATTTGAAAAATATGTTCCAGGTCAAGAAGTCCGCTTTGTTGCTAACGAAAATTATTATGCAGGTAAACCAAAAATCAAAAACTTTATTTACAAAATTACATCAGGTGATACTGGATTCCAATTATTCCAAACAGGTGAACTGGACTATAGTGGGTTTAGAGCGAACCCTGAAAATATAGACCAATTAAAAGGATTAGAGTTTGCAAATATTAATCTTGAATCATCAAGTGATATTGCTTATATCTATGTAAATAATAAGAAGTCGTATTTGAAAGATAAAAAGGTACGCCAAGCACTTACTTATGGATTAGACCGTAAGAAGTATGTGGATACAGCTTTACAAGGCTATGGCTCTGTCGCTAACGTACCAATTGCTCCAGTTTCATGGGCATATACAGAAGAAGGTATTAATAAATATCCGCACGACGTAGAAAAGGCTAAAAAATTATTGGATGAGGCTGGTTGGAAAGTAGGTTCTGACGGGGTTCGTGAAAAAGATGGTCAAAAATTAAAATTAACATACTACGCATCAAATACAGGTAAAACAAATGATATCTTTATTCCGATTGCAAAAGAAAGTTACAAAGAAATTGGTGTTGAATTAAATCCAGAGTTGATGGACTTTAATACGATGCTTTCAAAAGTAGGGAAAGGTGACTACGATTTAGCAGCAGTTTCAACACCAGGAATTAGTGATCCAAGTGAAGTTGTAAGTGAGTACTTATCAACTAATCCAAAAAGTGATACGGGTTATAATAATCCGAAAGTAGATGATTTGATTGTAAAAGGTATAGGAACGACAGATATTGAAAAACGTAAAGCGATTTATAAAGAGCTGTATAAAGAGTTAAGTGATGATCCACCAGTTATTTTATTAAACTATCGTAAACTACTTTATGCTCATAATGCACGTATAAAAGGAATTGATCCAGAAAAGTACGATAGCATTAGTTCCAATTTACCAGTGTTATCTATTGAACAATAAGGGTTGACCTAAATAATAGAAGACGTTTTTTCACACAGCAATGGAATGGTAGCTGTTTTGAAAAAATGTTCTTCTATTTTTAAGTAAATAGGATTGGGGAGACAAAAGGTGAAAACATATATCATTCGTAGGTTTCTACAAATGATTCCTACATTGTTTGGTACGTCTATTATTATCTTTTTCTTATTTGCACTCTTACCGGGTGATTATATCGATTCAAATCCAAAATTAACACCAGAGAGAGCTCAAGAATTAAGAGAGTTGTACGGTTTAAATAAACCGATTATTGAAAGGTATTTTCATTGGCTAGTGAATGCTTTGCATGGTGATTTTGGATTTTCTTTACAGTACCAAGAACCGGTAACTTCATTACTTAATAAATTCATTTGGAATACATTTATTGTTGCTGCTGCAGCTTTATTTTTCACTTGGATTATTGCTCTTATTATTGGGGTTATTTCTGCAACAAAGCAGCATTCTTGGTTTGATAGATTGGTAACAATCGGTGTCTTTGCAGCAATGTCATTTCCATCATTCTTTATCGGACTATTTTTAATTAAATTATTAGCAGTTGATTTAAAGTTATTGCCTATTGGTGGCATGATTGATATTGGGAGTAACTCAACAGGGATAGCATACATATTAGAAGTATTACGTCATATGATTCTACCTGTATTTATTTTAACGCTTCTTGGTGTAGGATCGTTAACACGCTATTTTAGAACCGGCATGTTGGATGTTATTAGGCAAGATTATATTCGTACTGCTCGTGCAAAAGGTTTAAAAGAAAGGACCGTTATTTATAAACATGCATTGAAAAATGCAATTTTTCCAGCAATTACATTACTCGCTTTTGAATTACCGGGTTTATTTTCAGGAGCTATTATTATTGAACAGATTTTTAATTGGCCAGGGATTGGGAGTATTCAATTAGAAGCATTAAACTTCCGTGATTATACGGTATTAATGGCCTTTACAATGTTTCTTTCTTGTTTAACGATTATGGCTAATTTCTTAGCTGATATTGTATATGCGTTTGTTGATCCAAGAATTCGATTGAAGTAAGGGGGGAAAGATATGGAGACTATTACACCCATAATAGAGAAAAAGAAAGAACGGAAAAAGAGAAATGAATCATCACCATGGCGCCAAGCGTATAAAAAAATCAAGAAAAATAAGATGGCACTGTGTGGCTTATACGTTTTAATATTTATGTTTTTATTTAGTTTTATCGGTCCAATCTTTTCACCGTATGCTGATGGGAAAGTACAAGTAACACAAATTAATAAACCACCCAGCCTGTCACATTGGCTTGGAACAGACCAGTTGGGACGGGATATTTTAACTAGACTTATGCAAGCAGGGCGTATTTCATTAACAATTGGTTTAGCGTCGATGCTACTATCCGTTATACTAGGTGCTCTATTAGGAGCCATTGCTGGTTTTTATCGAGGAGTTGTAGATCATTTAATTATGCGTGTTGCAGATGTCTTAATGTCCATTCCAGGATTACCGCTACTTATTATAATGGGAGCAATTTTATCAGAATGGAAATTACCATCGGAGTACCGTTTATATGTTGTAATGATTATTTTAAGTTTAGTAGGATGGCCAGGACTTGCCCGTCTTGTGAGAGGACAAATTTTAACATTGCGGGAGCAAGCCTTTATGCAAGCGGCAGATGTATTAGGATTAAAAGATTCTCGAAAAATCATTCATCATCTAATTCCTAACGTCTTTCCGTTACTTATTGTTGTAGCAACTTTGGGTGTGGCTGGATCTATTTTAAGTGAGTCCGCGCTAAGCTACTTAGGTCTCGGCGTCGTCCCACCTACACCATCATGGGGGAACATGATTAGCGCAGCTAACTCATTAATTGATTTCCAAAAGCGTCCGTGGTTATGGATTCCGCCTGGTTTTGCAATCTTTATAACAGTTGTATCAATTAATTTACTTGGTGATGCACTTCGTGATGCGTTAGATCCAAAGATGAGACGGTAGGTGAGAAGGTATGAGTAGAGCGGTAGTAGAGCTAAAAGACTTACAAACACACTTTCAAACGGAGGAAGGGACAGTGAAGGCTGTAAACCATGTTAGCTTTGCTGTTCGAGAAGGTGAAACGGTTTGTGTAGTAGGAGAATCAGGTTGCGGGAAGAGTGTAACGGCTTTATCTATTATGGGGCTTATTGCTGAATCTGGCAGTGTAGTAGGTGGAGACATTTTATATGAAGGAAAAAGTCTTTTAGGAATGAAAGAGAAAGAACTTCGTAGTTTACGAGGCAATGATATTGCGATGATTTTCCAAGAACCGATGACATCGCTAAATCCCGTCTTCACTGTAGGTGAGCAAATTGTAGAAACGCTAAGGGAGCATGAATTACTTAGTAAAAATGAAGCGTATAAGAAAGCAATTGAGTTAATTCGTAAAGTTGGCATAGCCCGTGCTGATGAAATTGTCCATTCTTATCCGCATGAACTGAGCGGCGGGATGTTACAACGTATTATGATTGCTGTTGCGCTTAGTTGTAATCCTAAGTTATTAATTGCAGATGAACCAACAACAGCTCTTGATGTTACGATTCAAGCTCAAATATTGGATTTACTAAGACAAGTGAAAGAAGAATTTAAAACGTCGATCTTATTAATTACACATGATTTAGGTGTCGTAGCAGAAATGGCTGATTACGTTGTCGTTATGTATGGCGGGAAAGTTATTGAAGAAGCTCCGGTATTAGAGATATTCCAAAATCCAAAACATCCTTATACGAAAGGATTATTGAAATCAAAACCAGTAATGGGAAAACGAATAGATAAACTATATTCTATTCCAGGGCAAGTTCCAAATTTAGTTGGTTTAGGTGAGTTTTGTTACTTTAGTGGGCGTTGTGAGCATTGTATGGAAATATGTGAAAAAGAAGCCCCAAATCTAAATGTAAATGATGAAAATCATAAAGTAGCTTGCTGGTTATATGAGGAGCGTGCGGAGCAATGAGTGAACCATTATTAGAGGTGAAAAACCTAAAGACATATTTTCCAATTAAAGGTGGCATATTTAGTAGAACGATCGGACATGTAAAAGCAGTTGATGGAGTAAGTTTTACTATTAATAAAGGCGAAGTGTTTGGTCTCGTTGGCGAATCAGGGAGCGGAAAAACAACGATAGGAAAAACAATTTTACGTCTCGTTCAAAAAACGGAGGGGGAAGTGAAGTTTAAAGGGAAAGATGTTCATTCTTTATCGAAGGATGAATTGAGAAAACATCGCCCTAATATGCAGCTCGTTTTTCAAGATCCATTTAGCTCATTAAATCCTAGAATGAGAATTAGAGAAGCGCTTGGAGAGCCGATGTTGGCCCACGGATTAGCGACGAAAGAAAATGTTCGTGAAAAGGTAATTGAAGTATTGGAGTTATGTGGCTTAGCTCCTTATCATATTGACCGGTATCCCCATGAGTTTTCTGGTGGACAACGTCAGCGTATCGTAATCGCAAGGGCTATGGTATTAAATCCAGAATTCATTGTAGCTGATGAACCTGTGGCGGCACTAGATGTATCTATCCAAGCACAAATTATTAATTTATTTAGTGAGTTACAGGAGAAAAAGGGATTATCTTATTTATTCATTTCACATGATTTGAGTGTAGTAGAACATTTATGTACGAAAATCGGAATTATGTATTTAGGTACGATTGTGGAGACGGCGCCGCGTGATGAGTTATTTACCAATCCGCTACATCCGTATACAAAAGCATTGTTATCAGCCGTTCCAATACCAGATCCAACAGTGAAGCGAGAGCGAATTATACTAGAAGGGGATATTCCAAGTCCAGCAAATCCACCTTCGGGTTGTCGTTTTCATACACGTTGCCCGTTTGCAACAGATGTTTGTAAAAAAACAATACCAGAATTTCGTAATGTTGGTGATGATCATTTTGTTTCTTGTCATCATGTATAAAAAAAGGACTCTTTCAAATGGAAAGAGTCCTTTTTTTATTTACTAGATGAAGTTTGTTTCAATACAAATTGCTCGATTGCGTGAGCAACACCATGTTCATTGTTTGTTAATGTTACAACATCACATAGTTTTTTTACATCTTCTTCAGCGTTGCCCATTGCAACAGATAAGCCTGCTACTTCTAACATTGGTACATCATTAAAATTATCACCAATAGCAACTGTATTTTCAATAGGAATATTAAAATGAGCTGCCATCTGCTGTAGCCCGTTTCCTTTATGTCCATTCTTATCCATAATTTCTAAGTTAGTAGGAGCTGATGCTGTAACCATAATATCAGCGTCTTCTTGTAACACGCTTAATAGCTGTGCGCGATGCGCTGCATTAAATGTTGAAATGAAGAATTTAGATATTTCTAGTTCTTGGTTATTTACAACATCTTCTATTTTTTTGAAATCAGTAATTAAGTTCGATTTCTTTTGCTTTTCTGTAATTCGTTCAAGTTCCTCTAATGTAACATCAAGCGCCTGCTTATTTTCTTCGAACGCTTGCATCACTTGATCTTGCCATGTATATGGAGAATAAACTCCTTTATTTGTATATAACTTATATGGGAAACTTTCAGATTCTAGTAATTTTGCAAGTTTGTACACTTTGTCGTTTTGTATACAACGCGAGTTAATTACTTTTCCATCCACATAAACAATAGCCCCATTGCTTGCTCCGACTGGAAGAGATAATTTATATTCTTCCAATAGCTTTAAAGCATCCTCTTTCGCACGACCAGAACAAATCATTACAATATGACCAGCTTCTTGTGCAGTTTGGATTGCTTGTAGGTTTTCTTTGGAGATTTCAAGATTAGATGATAGTAGTGTACCATCCATATCTAATGCGATTAATTTCAAAATGACCACCTCTTTGTTTTTATTATACATAGTTATATAGAGGAAACATATAAACTTATCTTGGAAAGACGGTATTTTATCTCATATTAAAAGTAAGTAAAGATTAGATAGGTTTAGTGTCACTAAATAAACTGTTTGTAACAAAAATAGAGAGGAGTATGACTATATTTCACTTTATGACTGTAATATTACACGAATGTTACAAACGTGAACTTAGTGAAAAGTGCATTAAATAAAGGTTTTTGGGGATTATTATAAAAAAACGTAAAAAAAGTGTAATAAATTTCACGTTATTATATTGCAACGTAACAATAGTTATGTTACATTAATGTTACAAACGTTACGTTATCAAATTTAATGTAACGTTAACATAAAAACTATGAAATAAACATTTCTTAGAAATTACATATAGATAACTTATGAAAAGGGAGGATAAATGATATGAAAGAGCAAGTATTACAAGTAACAAAAGGTGACTT
>NZ_JAKUDW010000085.1:0-22733 GCF_022662595.1 Bacillus cereus group sp. BfR-BA-01524
AATTGTGTTAAAAACGATTGGATTGTTAACATTAGCTACAATGTCAGGCCTTCATATTGCAGGAGATAAAGGTACAGAAATTGCTATTTTCGAAAATGTATTCGTAGATATTGGTGATAATCAAAGTATTGAAAATGCACTAAGTACATTTTCTTCTCATATGAAAAATCTTTCTGAGATTATGAGGATGTCAAATAATAATACGTTGCTATTATTTGATGAAATAGGAAGCGGTACAGAACCGAATGAAGGTGCAGCACTTGCAATATCTATTTTAGAAGAGTTGTACCTTGCGGGATGTATTACCGTTGCGAGTACGCATTACGGAGAAATTAAACGATTCTCAGAAATGCACGATGACTTTATGAATGCAGCGATGCAATTTAATAGTGAAACGTTAGAGCCGCTTTATAAATTAGTTATTGGCAAATCAGGGGAAAGTAATGCACTTTGGATTGCAAACAAAATGAACGTAAAAGAACATGTACTGAAAAGGGCGAAAGAGTACATGGGAAATAAAGAGTACGCTTTAGAAAAAGTGAATGAAAGTAAAATTAGAAAACCGAAATTTGTACAAGAAAAAAGAGAATCTCATTATGAGTACAAAATCGGCGATCGTGTGAATTTATTGGATTATGATGATTTTGGTATCATCTATAAGGAAAAAGATAATTTTTATAACGTTGATGTATATTATAACGGTGAATTCGTTGAAGTAAATGTAAAACGTATTACTTTAGAGGTAGCAGCGAAGGAGCTATATCCAGAAGGATACGATTTAAATACACTATTTGTTGATTATAAAGAAAGAAAAATGCAACACGATATTGAGCGCGGATCGAAAAAAGCACTGCGTAAAATTCAAAAAGAAATAAGAAAGAATAGAGGATAAGTTAAAATGGTAACGATTAGACAAGAACAAAAAAATGATTATAGAAAAACAGAAGAAGTCGTAAAAGAGGCATTTTCACTTGAAGAATTTAGCGATAAAACAGAACATGAACTTGTAAAACGTATTAGAGAATGTGACGCATTTATTCCGGAGTTATCAATTGTTGCGGTAGATGAAGATATAGTTGGTCACATTATGTTATCGAAAATTACAATAGAACAAGATGGAACTTCTGTAGAATCGTTAGCACTTGCACCAGTTTCAGTTACTAGGGGCCATCAGAAGAAAGGAATTGGCGGAAAACTGATCACGGCTGCTTTAGAAAAAGCGAAAGAACTTGGATACGGATCAGTTGTAGTATTAGGACATCCAGAGTACTACCCGAAATTTGGTTTTAAGAAAGCAAGTGAGTGGAATATAAAAGCACCGTTTGAAGTGCCTGAAGAGGTATTTATGATAATGGAATTAACAGAAAATGCTCTTCAAGGTGTAGAAGGAATTGTACAATATTCGAGTGCTTTTGCTGAGTAGGAGTACCGGTTAAGAAATGTAATCATAAAAGATGCTATCTTTTTGTATGGATATACAGAAAGATAGCTTTTTTTATTAAGCGGATCTACTGACGTATATTTTGCTCAATGAATAATTGAGGTGGTAAAATTGATATAGAAACGTAAAGGGAGAGAATGAAATGAATAAGCGAGAAACAGATAGCAATGAGAATGCAGTTACGTTATATGTTACAAGGCACGGTAAAACAATATTAAATACGAATCATCGCGCGCAAGGTTGGGCAGACTCTCCATTAGTAGAAAAAGGTGTGGAAGTTGCTACAAATTTAGGAACAGGATTAAAAGATATTCATTTTATGAATGCATATAGTAGTGATAGCGGCCGCGCGATTGAAACTGCTAATTTAGTATTAAAATATAGTGAGCAATCAAAATTGAAACTTGAGCAAAGAAAAAATTTGCGAGAATTAAATTTTGGTATTTTTGAAGGTGAAAAACTTGAGAATATGTGGGATGTGGTTGGAAAAGCTGCGGGCGTTGCATCACCAGAAGAACTCATGAAGTTTTCTATTCAAGAAGTTATCGATCTTATTAGAGCAGCAGATCCTACGAAACAGGCGGAAGATTGGGAATTATTTTCTACTCGTATAAAAGTAGAGATTGATAAAATTAGTGAAGAAGCTGCTAAAAATGGCGGCGGTAACGTATTAGTTGTCGTTCATGGGCTTTTGATTACTGCCTTAATAGAAATGTTAGACAGTAGCAAAACAAAACTTGGGGTGGAAAATGCTAGTGTGACGAAGATTGTATACCAAGATGGAACATATACAGTCGAGTCGGTTGGAGATATGAGTTATGTTGCAAAAGGGAAAGAAAGTGTTGAAATATAATTAAATCTCAAATAGAAATAAGAAAAGGAAGGTAGAGAAATCTAGCTTCCTTTTCATTTTGTGAATTATGGGATTAATAAAATCTTCCCAGTACTTTTACGGCTTTCTAATAATTCATGAGCACGGGCACCGTCTTGTAAAGAGAATGTAGTAGGATTTGAAATGTTTAATTTTCCAGTTGTGATCCAATCAAATAATTGAGTAGAGCGCTGCTTACGTTCTTCATAAGTGGTAAGAACGTTCCAAAGGTCTCCGCCAGTTAAAGTTTTTGAAGTATCCATAAGCATACGTGGATCAACTGGAGCAGGATTACCACCAGCCATTCCGTAAAATACGACAGTACCGCCAATTTTAGTAGCGTTAAAACTTTCCTCTAATGTAGAACCTACTGATTCATATACAACATTTACTCCAGTTCCATTAGTCATTTCAAGTACTTTCGTATGCCATTCTTCGTTATATAAAAATACGTGATCGGCACCAGCTAATGTAGCTATCTTTGCTTTCTCTTTTGATGACGTTAAACCAATTACTTTTCCGCCATATAGTTTAATCATTTGAACGAGAAGTTGACCGACGCCACCAGCTGCAGCGTGTACTAAAGCTATATCACCTTGTTTTAGTTGATAGCTATCTTGCGTTAAATAATGTGCTGTTAATCCTTGTAATAAGACAGAAGCGGCTGTTTCAAAAGAAATAGAATCTGGTAGTGGGATTACTTTTTCCGATGGAACGGCAACTAGTTCTGCATTTGCAAATGGGACGTCCGCAAATGCAATACGGTCTCCTAGGTTGATAGTAGTAACGTCAGCTCCTACTTTTTCAACAATTCCAGCTCCTTCATAACCTAATACATAAGGCGGATTGCCAGCAAGATGATAATCGCCGCGGCGTCTATAAATATCAGCGAAGTTTAATCCGATTGCTTTCGTGCGGACTAGAATTTCATTTGGATTTATGGTTGGATCATGTATTTCTTTATATTGTAGTACATCTGGACTTCCAAACTGTTCGAAACAAAGTGCTTTCATATGGAATACCTCCATTTTATTGTTTGTCGATGCTCTTTATCATACAATACAAATATCAATAGACAAAGAGGATTATTTCGATGGAATCAATCGGAAATATCGATTGAAAAGAGGGATGATAAATGGAAATAAAACAGTTAATTACATTTAAAGTAGCGGCACATACTTTGAACTTTACACAAACTGCGAAGAAATTAAACTTTGCTCAATCGAGCGTGACAGCGCAAATTAAAACGTTAGAAGCCGAGCTTGGTACACCGTTATTTGAAAGATTAGGAAAACGTCTTTTCTTAACTGAAGCAGGAAGAAAGTTTCAACTATATGCGGACAAGATTATTGCACTTAGTAACGAAGCAAAGACGGCCGTGAAAAATGATGAGGAAATAGCAGGTACGTTAATAATTGGTGCACAAGAAAGTCAATGTACATACAGACTGCCTTCTATATTAAAGAAGTTTAAAGCACAATTTCCTCAAATAAAACTTATATTTAAACCAGCACATTCTAATAAAGATGCGAAGGAACAATTGATGGAAGGGAAAGTAGATCTTGCATTTATTTTGGACGAATGTAAAACAGAAGATGTTTTGCATGTGGAACCACTTATGAAAGAAGAATTAAAAGTAGTAGCTGCTCCAGGGCATCGTTTACTTGAACAACCTTCAGTTTCTATAAAAGATTTAGAGAGTGAAACACTTTTACTAACAGAATTAGGCTGCTCGTATCGGACTTTATTTGAAGAGCTATTTCGCGGGGAAGATGTATATCCAGCAAATAAAATTGAATTTGTTAGTGTTGAAGCAATTAAACAATGTGTTATTGCAGATTTAGGCATAGCCGTTTTACCAGCAATAGTAGTAGAAAAAGATATACGAGAGGGGACGATAAAAGAGTTACATTTAGAAAATACAATCTCTCCGATTTATACGCAAATCGCTTGGCATAAAGATAAATGGATGACAGCACCACTGCGACAATTTATTGATGTAACGAGGGAGTTTTTTGTAACGGATTAAGTGGAGAAATATTTATTTTATATAAAAGAAAAAATGGCAATTTTGTATAAAGAACCGATGCTTGAATATAACAAGTATCGGTTCTTTTATGTTTTAAATATAGAATGCTATAAAATGTGTATTTCTCAACTTTTTTTCTTACAAGGATAAGTAAAATTTTTCGTATATTCCAATAATCATAAGGGAATTTACAACGTTTATACGTTTCTGTAAGATGCCTCTAGGAAGCGTGAAAGGAGGACTTACATAGTAGTATAGCTTGTCTTTAGTATACGTACTTATTGTGAGGAGGAATTTAAAATGTTTAAAAAGTTAATGAAAGTATGCGTGTTAAGTGCGGCAAGTATAGGTGTATTATTTAGTTTTCAAGGAAGTACATTTGCAGCTACTGATTTAAGTAGTTATTATGACGGGAAAAATCCAGCAACAACGAAAGTATACGGGGGAAGTACGACGTGTGATGCAGATGGATTTAATGCAAAATCTACAGCTGTATATGAAGGTAGTAAAAAAGTAGGGACAGTGTATTTACGTTACAGTAATAAATGTCATGCAGCATGGGCTAAGTTTGTTTTAGATCAACCAGCACCAGCTGTTTCGGGAGGAGTGTACGCGTACGCTGTTGTGAATAAATACAAAAATGGTGTATTTCAAAAATCAGTTACTTCTAATCAGGGGAACGGCACAATAAAAACAGGTCAAACGAGCACTTATACAGGAATGGTATTTGATTTAACTGCTGATTTCGGATACACAGCAGATGCTGAAGCAGTTACGTTTAATAACGGTTACGGGAAAACAGCACGTTATTAATAAAGGAGTGAAATGATATGAAACTTTTAAAAAAGACGAGTGCATGTTTATTGCTATCTTTACTCGTTGTAACTAGTATGTTTAGCACGACTAATAGCGATAAAGCATACGCAGAAGACCATTCATATGATGGGAAAAGTCCTTATT
The DNA here is from genome assembly GCF_022662595.1 of Bacillus cereus group sp. BfR-BA-01524. Taxonomy (NCBI): domain Bacteria; kingdom Bacillati; phylum Bacillota; class Bacilli; order Caryophanales; family Bacillaceae; genus Bacillus; species Bacillus cereus group sp. BfR-BA-01524. The sequence goes on from NZ_JAKUDW010000085.1 coordinate 5,302, forward strand.
ATAACAGCTGTGATCAATCTGCAGTAACGAAAGAAAAGAAGTGGATTGATTCAAATTCGTATGTGGAATTAAAATTTAGCACGACGTGTAAAACAGCGTGGGCAAAAGTTACTGTAACGCGTGCAGCGGTTTATAATAACGAAGCTGATGCAAGGATTGTTAGAAAAACAGATGGAAAGGCATACACTTGTGGAAGTGCTGGAGGAAATGGTGTTGTAAATAAAGGGCAAACATCATGCTATACGCCAATGGTATATGACTTAGATCCAAGAAAGGCGCAAGCGCAGGGGAAACATACAATACCGAATAGTGATGCTTATAATTATGCGGAGACTATTTGGTATTGATGAGGATATGGAGATTGTAAGATAGAATATTTTAAGAGCATGTTTTGATTGGATTTCAAAACATGCTCGTTTTGTATTCATTCTAATTTTTTCGGTAATCATGGACCATTGAATTAACTAAGGTCTGTATCAGGAGGATTGTATCCAAGGTGACGAGCCATTGATACAATTTGTCCTTTATGATGAAACTCATGAGTCTCTGTATGAGTTAAAAGCCATAGCGGAGTTGTGCTCCAAGGTTCTCTTTGCCATTTCACTTCATTTGCTATGTTTTCAAGCCAACGATCATTGTATTCATTTAAAAAACTTTGTACAGTCTCATCTACTAATTTAAATCTAGCACGGACTTTCGCGACATCTGCATGCTCAATTTCGTAATCGCTAGCAAATGAAAAATCTGCTCTTTTTTGCTTGAATGCGAATGACCCAAGCCAGTATCGATAGCAATCGGCTACATGAATATGTGTCTTTATAATGCTACCGCTCCCGAAATTCGGAACAGTGCTATGTAATTTTTCTAATGGGATTTCTTCTAAAAATGTGAATAGAGTTTCTCTTGTAGAGCTAATAAGATTATATTGCTGTTTTAAAATATGTAACATGCAAGTACACTCCTCTTTTATTTACATAGTAAGTAATTCTATATTTACGAGGAGTGAACCTTTTTATTATTTTTAATAAGCATATTAGATGTATTTCTTATTTGTTTCTGATAGATTAAACAAGGTGAAACGTTAATAAGTTGAACATTATTAGTTCATAATAAATTGTACATCAAGAAGGGGAACGATAAAATGAATAGACTAGTGGGTTTAAAACAATTTGAAATAACGCGCGGGGCGTTACTTAAATTTATGGAAACGTTAGATGATAAAACTGCGGATACGCAGCCAGAGGGTTTTAACAATACAATTCGTTGGCATATCGGTCACGTGTTAACAGCAGCAGAAGTTTTCATGTTTGGAAAAGAATTCAAACAATTACCAACTGAATATCCAGGTATGTTTGGGTATGGATCACGACCATCTAAATGGAAAACAGAAGGACCATCGTTAGAAGTATTAACGGCTCAATTAAAAGAACAAGCAAAACGTATTAACGAAATTCCAGCAGAAGCATTTGAAAATAAACTGCCAGAGCCATTCCTAGGATTGGAAACAGTAGGGGAGCTTTACGGTATGATGCTTTATCATGAAGCTGATCATATTGGGCAAATGAAAGCGATGGAACGTATTATTAAAGCTCTTTAGTCTTAATTGCATATAACAAGCAATACAGTTGTAATGTTAAATAATATATACAAAAAAGGTAGATAAATTATTATCTACCTTTTTTGTATAACTTCTTGAAGGATTAGGGATTATCATCGTGGTGCTGATGAAGAAGGATAAGAGAATTTTATAATTTTTATGGTGTGATTATTAATTATAGTATTCCTAAATATGGAATATACGTATAATAATAGAGAAGAACTAGAAATAGGGGTGAATACTATGATTACATTAGAGCAAAAGTTGGAGCAATATAAACATACATATGTACAGTTAAAGGGAGAACTAAAATGGAAAACGAGTGATTCTCGAACAGGAATGATGATTGCTGCTATGTATGCAGGTAGTGATAAATTGTTTGATCTCGGACGTTTTTTAGAAATTAGTAGTTATATTAAGAATCAGGTAGGGATGTTTTCATACTTAAAGTCTTATCATCGTTTTGTAGTGGCCGCAACATTAGATATTCACTTTACAGATTACAAGGAAGCTTTTCGGACGTTTTTAGATTTATATGAACAATTGGTCACTGGTGGCTTTAGCCGGAGTATATTTACTTATCTCGCAGCAGCTGTGCTTTTAACAGAAGAAAATGAACAGCATGGCACACATATTCAGCGTTCGATGCAAGTATATAAACGCATGAAAAAGGATCACCTCTTTCTTACAAGTACAAATGATTATCCGCTCGCAGTTTTATTAGCAGGACAATCAGAGCATGTAGAAACACTTATGGACCGAGTGGAACGTCTTTATCAGAAACTAGCGACAGCTGGTTTGCGTAAAGGGAATGATCTTCAATTTTTGAGTCATATTCTTTCACTAAAGAAGGATGTCAGGGAAGAACTATTAGTTGCAAAATGTACAAATATATGGAATTTGTTAAAGCAAGAAAAGATAAAAGTAAAACAGATGCATTACCCAGCTATCGGGCTACTAGCGTTACTCGAGGACGGAGAAAAAGAGATTCATTCTATTCGAGCATTTATTGAAAAATTGCAGGGGGATAAATTATTCCGTTGGCATACAGATACAAATATTCTTATTGCTATTCAACTGTTCGTAAGTCAGAAAGGTGAGGAAAGTAAAGCTACCAACACAGGTTTACAAACAATGATAGAAGTCCTCATACAAGCACAACAAGCAGCTATGATGGCAACGATTGCCGCTTCATCTGCAGCAACCTCTTCTGCTAGTAGTAGTTCATAATATGCAACTGCTTATGCTCTTGTAAATTATAACTCCTTTGATAAGGACTGTTTAAAAAATATTACTAAAAAAGCCCATCACTCTCTTATGAGTGATGGGCTGCCTGTTTTTACATAATCAGCATTATCTTTTTGATTCCTTCAAATGTTTGAGCTGCGTGACAATCATAATGCTAATAACAACGAGTAAAAACCATGAGCTAATTTTACTTAAGTGAACGAGATTCCACGCTTCCCGTTGATTTGGATATTGCCATGCACCGAAAAATGTTGCGATGTTCTCTGCAATCCAAATGAAAAATCCGATAAGGAAAAAGGAGAGAATGAGTGGCATTTTATATGTAACACCTTGTAATGAAAATTGTACAAATGTGCGAGAGAAAACAATGAATAGTAGTAAAGTTAATATCCATCTAAAGTCGTATGTAAAGTGGTGTGTGAAAAAATTGAAGTAAATCATAGCTCCTAACGGTACGGCAAAAATAGCTTTCGGCCAATGATGCATTTGTAAATGCAACCTTCTCCACGCTTGGCATATGTAACTTGCGACACTAGCATACATAAAACCGCTGTAAAGCGGGACTCCAAAAATCTTTGAATATGCCTCTTCAGGATAACTCCATGAACCAAAATGGACTTTATATATTTCTAGAAAGAGTCCGATGAGGTGAAAGACAGTGATTACTTTTAACTCGTCTTTCGTCTCAAGTCCAGTCTTGTACATAATCCACTGCATAAGAAGGCATACGATGAGTATGAAATCATAACGATATAACCCTGGGATTGAAACAATTTTTGACAGGGCTAGTGTTAAGAAAATAACGACTGGGAATAAGCAAGATAATGCTTGCTCGTAAGTGAAATATAGTAGTTGTTTTATATAGAACATTGTGTCACCTTCGGTATCTTTATTAGAAAAATCAAAATAATTAATAAGTATACTACAATTTAAAAAATAATCCAGTAGTCTATTTTGCATGTATTTGTAAGTTTTAGAAGGGAATTGTAATGAGTATTTTAATATTGTAGCAAAGTAAAAAAATAGTTTGCTATTTAAAAAAAGTGGGGATATAATATCTAAATGAAAATGATAATTATTATCAATAATAATTACAAATAAAAAATAATTATAAAAAACAACTGAATATAAAGGATGAAATGAAACATGTTACATAAGTCTACTGTACATGCTGGTAGTAACCGCTGGATACATATTAAGTTCATATGTTTCATGAGCTTAACAATTTTATGTTTAATTGGATCTATATTTTTAGCCATTTCATTTGGTGCAAAGGATATTCATTTACAAACGGTGTGGACAGCGGTTTTGGATTACAATCCGAAATTAACGCAGCACCAAATTATTTATGAATTAAGGCTCCCGAGAGTAATTGGAGCAGCAGTTGTAGGGGCAGCTTTTGCGGTCGCTGGAGCGGTTATGCAAGGAGTAACACGAAATCCTTTAGCTGATGCAGGTGTACTTGGCATAAATGCAGGAGCGATGTTTGTAGTAGCACTTAGTTTTGCTTTTTTTTCGCATATGCCGTATTCCTATTTAATGATTGTTTCCTTTATTGGAGCAGTCTTAAGTACAGTACTTATTTTTGTTATTGGATCAGCAACATCAGGTGGGTTAACACCAATGAGGTTAACGATTGCTGGAGCTGTTATGGCAGCGCTTTTACATTCATTAAGTTCAGGTGTTGCGATTTATTATGATTTAAGCCAAGATTTAGCGTTTTGGTATGCTGGTGGTGTTGCAGGGGTTAAGTGGGAACACTTGAAATTTTTAGTGCCTATTATTCTTATAACGATTATTTTTGCGATAGTGTTAGGGCGATCTATTTCACTCATATCAATGGGGGATGATGTTGCTACAAATTTAGGAGTGAAAACGAACCGAACGAGAATACTAGGGATGACTATAGTAGTTATTCTGGCAGGTGTTTCTGTTTCGGCTGTTGGTTCTATTGGATTTGTAGGATTAGTTATCCCGCACATTGCTAGAAAATTAGTTGGTGTTAATTATAGACTCATTATTCCTATGTCAGCATTATTAGGAGCTATGTTATTAGTTGTAGCTGACCTAGGAGCAAGAACAGTAAATCCTCCTAAGGAACTTGCGATAGGGATTATGGTAGCTCTTGTTGGAGTTCCGTTCTTCCTCTATATAGCACGTAAAGTCGGGAGGGAGCTATAAGTGAAAGATCTTTTTAACACGGATAAAAAGAGAGCTATTACTGTAACTACAATCTTCGGATGTGTAAGTATCGCTGTAATTTTAATTAGTTTAAATACAGGGACACTGAGTATAGCGCCACTTAAAGTAATTGAAACACTTTTTGGTTATGGTGATTTTGAGAGCGCAACCGTGCTATACGATTATCGTATGCCAAGAATTATTATCACAATGTTAGCCGGTATTGGCCTTGGGATTTCCGGTGCGATTTTGCAAGGATTATCACGTAATGCACTTGCAGACCCTGGTATTCTTGGACTGCATTCAGGTGCATCTTTCGGGCTAATTATATTCGTTACATTCTTTCATTCTATTAATGAAAGTGCATCCATTTTAATACCGTTATTTACATTTGGCGGAGGAGTATTAGCTGCATTTCTTATTATTTTACTTGCGAGTGATCGGTCAAATGGTTTACTTCCTATTAGACTTATTCTCGTTGGTATTGCAGTTTCAGCTGGTTTTAGTGCAATTTCGTTATTTTTCTCTCTCAAGTTAAATGATGAGACGTATACATTCGCTTCTAGATGGCTAGTTGGTAACGTGTGGGGAAGGGATTGGATTCATGTCCTTGCATTATTACCTTGGATTTTCATACTAACCCCTTATGCGTGGCTAAAATCTAAAACGTTAAATGCATTGTCACTAGGTGATAGTGTAGCGGCAGGACTTGGTGTTTCTGTTCAAAAAGAACGGTTATTACTATTAGCTACAGCGGTTGGATTATCTTGCGCAAGTGTATCGATGGCAGGAGGGATTGGTTTTATCGGTTTAGTTGCTCCGCATATCGCAAGGAAGTTAGTAGGTACTACCTATCAACATTTTCTTCCGCTAGCTGGCATTATGGGAATGATTATTTTAGTACTAGCAGATACGATAGGTCGTTCTATATTTGAACCAAATTCTATTCCGGCTGGTGTAGTAGTGGCAGCTTTAGGAGCACCGTATTTTCTTTATTTACTTACAAAAACAAAATAAATACTGCAAAGAGGAGAACATATGAAAAAGAAACTTACTATTTTATTTAGCGTGATGTGTATTTTAGTATTAGCAGCATGTGGTCAAACGAAAGCTAATGAAGAGGCAACGAAAAAAACGGAAAAAAATAATGACCCAAAAATTGCTTCAATGTCTATTCATTTAACGAATGATTTACTTGCATTAGGAATTACACCTGTAGGTTCTGTGATTGGTGGAGATTTAAAAGATTTCTTACCGCACGCTAAAGAGAAGTTGAAAGATACGAAGAAGCTTGGTGTTGTAACAGATCCGAATATGGAAGCGTTACTTCAGTTAAAGCCATCTGAAATTTATGTGGATGAAAAATACGCTGGCAAAGATTTAGCGAAATACGAAAAAATTGCAAAAACACATTCTTTCAATTTAGATGAAGGTACGTGGAGAGATCATTTAAAACAAGTTGGTAAACTTGTAAACCGTGAGAAAGAAGCAGATAAATATATTAAAGATTACGAAGAGCAATCAAAACGAGTAAAAAGTTTAATAGATAAAGAGCTAGGTAATAACGAAAAAGTAATGGCAATTCGCGTTACTGCAAAAGAATTACGTGTATTTAGTACGAAAAGACCGATGGGACCAATTTTATTCCAAGACTTAGGATTACAACCTGCAAACGGTGTAGAGAAAATTGATGGAAACCGTCCTTTCGAAGTCATTTCACAAGAAGTATTACCTGACTTTGATGCAGATGCGATTTTCGTTGTTGTAAACAGAGATGATAAGGCAAAAGCTGCATTTAAACAACTTCAAGAAACACCAATTTGGAAAGATTTAAAAGCAGTTAAAGGCAAGCACGTATACATTATCAATGATCAACCATGGCTTGACTATTCTGCTTTAGGAAACAAAATGGCAATGGATGAAGCGGAGAAAATGTTTACGAAATAATATCGATTCGTTGTTAGGAAGACCCTCTAAATTTTGAGGGTCTTTTTTTATTGTTAGAATAAATGAAAAATTATACAATGAATTTAATTTAACGTAGAGGAGATATGCCAATGTCAGCGCTTATTGTAAGTATCCCGTTTATGAAACAAGGGGATAAATAGGCTGAAATAAGTATCCCCGCTATTAAAAAAAGGGGAGTTTGAAATGACAATGAATCTTTTTCGAAATAAAACGATTAAATTATCAGCTATTAGAGAAGCTGATGCTGAAGTAATGGCTATGTGGCAAGAGGATAGTGAATATTTAAGAAATGTAGATACAGATGTAGCATTCCCGCAATCGATACAAGAAATAGCAAGTGATGGGCTATTAAAAGGACGGAAATCGAATAGTGTATCTTTCATGTTGAGGACAGTTCAAGATGATCGTTTAATTGGTTTTGTGGCGATTCATGGCATAGAGTGGAATAACAGAACAGGGTTATTAGCAATTGGTATAGGAGATGCGAATGATAGAGGGAAGGGATATGGAAAAGAAGCGATCCATCTTATCTTAAAATATGCTTTCTATGAATTGAATTTGCACCGCGTCGGTCTTGATGTTATCTCTTATAATAAAGCTGCGATTGAGTTGTATAAAAAGATGGGTTTTCAGATGGAAGGTTGTATGAGAGAAGCAGTTCAAAGAGATGGGAAGTGTTTTGATCGTATGATTATGGGGATATTGCGGGATGAATGGATAGAGCTGCAAGATTAGCGAATACATTCAATATTATATATGTAGTATGCAGGAGATATAATGGTAATTGGCGAAAATTTACAGTGAACTGATTGAATTTATAAGGAGTTATGTAAAATGAATTTAGAAAAAGCAAAACCAGTAAATGAAGAGGTCGCTGAATTAAAGGAACTAATTAAAGAGTTACACGGAAGTGTACATCAACTGCAAAGCGAAGTGCAGCAACTAAGGCACGAAAGACCAGTTGTTGAAGTGAGAAAAGGTGTTCAATTATCACCAACAATTGTCGGACAAATTGGTGGTATGATTTTAGGTGGGTTAGCAATTATCGGTATATTTTGGTGATGAAAAAAGGTTTGCAGCACGATGCTGCAAACCTTTTGTATTTGACGATATAATTTCATGCAATACAACTTTTACATTAAATAACGTAAATATATATAAGCATGTGATAACAAGAGTGCAACAATAGTTAATGGTAAACCAATTTTTAAGAAGTCCATATAAGAGAAAGCATGTCCTTCACGTTTTGCAATACCAGCAACGACTACGTTTGCAGATGCTCCGATTAATGTTCCGTTTCCTCCTAAGCAAGCTCCAAGAGATAACGCCCACCATAGTACTTCGATTTGCGGAGAATCGACAGATAGTCCGAGTCCTGTAGCTAAGTCTTGAATAAGAGGGATCATCGTTGCGACAAATGGGATGTTGTCGATTGTCGCAGATGCGATGCCAGATACCCATAAAATAAGTATAGCTGCGAATCCGATGTCACCGTTTGTTACGTCGACTACTTCTTTTGCAAGTGAAGAGATAAGTCCGATATCTATTAACCCGCCAACGAGAACGAATAGTCCGGCGAAGAAGAAAATGGTTACCCATTCAACGTGGGCAAATACATCTTCAATGTCATGTTCTTTCACGCCGATTAACATAAGAAGTGTAGCGCCTGTCATCGCGATAACAGCAGCGTCTACATGAATAATCGAATGAAGTACGAAGCCTAAAATAGTTAGTCCTAAAATCGAAATAGATTTTAAAAGGAGGCTTTGATCTTTAATGTAATCTTTTTCGTTTAATTCCATTAGTTTTTCGATTTGTTCAGGTGTTGTTTTTAGTTTGTTACGATACATGAAGTAAATAATGCCAAGTGTCACGATAGAAATAATAATTACGATTGGAGCTAAGTTAAGTAAAAAGGCGTTAAAGTCTAAATGCTTGTTTGCTGATCCAATCATAATATTAGGTGGATCACCGATTAATGTTGCTGTTCCGCCTATATTTGAAAATAGTACTTCTGAAATCAAATAAGGAACAGGGTTTACTTTTAAAATACGTGTAATGGATAATGTGACAGGAACGACTAATAAAACGGTCGTTACGTTATCCAAAAATGCTGATCCGACAGCAGTTAATAGGGATAGTAATAATAAAATGCGAATCGGTTTTCCGCCAGCGGCTTTTGCCGCTTTAATGGCCACAAATTCAAAGACGCCTGATTGACTCGTAATATGAACGAGAATCATCATTCCAATTAAAAGGGTAATCGTTTCCCATTGAATATGTGATGTGAAAGCAGTATGTAGATCTACAACTCCAAAAATAATCATAATAGCAGCACCGAATAGTGCGATTACAGCACGATTCAATTTCTCAGAAATAATAAATCCGTACGTGATTAAAAATACGGCAATTGCAAAATAATATTGCCAATTTGCTACTTCATGTGCTGATTGTTCCAATCATGTCACCTTCTTTAAAGTATGTATTCAATTGTCGAAATGTATCTCGCTGCAATAATGCGGGATAAAATATATTGTAGCAAATTCAAAAAAGAAAGAAAACTATTTAACGAAGTGAAGGGAAAAATGTATTTTTTACATATCATATAAAAAATATAAAAAACACAGTGCAAATTATTAGGAAAAGTGAGCGTTGTCCTCTAATATAGAGATAGCAATTTACATTATTTTTGCGTAAAATGGTTTAAAGAGGTGAATTCCGATGGAAATAGTAAAAGATAGTTCTCTTATTCAAAATGAAATTGAACGTTTTGTAAATAAAGATGTATATATTCATTTAGAAACAACAAACGGAGCGTATGCATCACACATAAATGAAAAGATGATGACAGTTGGTGCTTTCATTCGAAATGCAATTATCCGTTTTGAACGTGGGAAGATAACTGGAACAAATCCATACCGAGTTGGTTTAAAAATGGATCATGGTTGGGTATATGCTGAAGGTATTACGCACTGGGAAGTAGACGGTCAAGAGCGTTTATTACTAGCTGGACATGATAATTTAGGTCGTCTAGCAGTCGCACTTGAGTTAAGCTTAACACCATTTAAGTAAGAAGGAGGGAAACTTATGGAGAGACATGTACTTGTTGTATTTCCGCATCCAGATGATGAAGCATATGCTGCGGGAGGAACAATTCGCTTATTAACAGATCAAGGAGTACCTGTAACATATGCATGTGGTACTCTAGGACAAATGGGACGTAACATGGGTAAGAACGTATTCGCTAACCGTGAAACGATTCCAAATATCCGTGAGAAAGAATTGAAAGATGCTTGTGAAGCGATGGGGATTAAAGATTTAAGAATGCTTGGCTTCCATGATAAAACGTTAGAATTTGAAGATGTTGATTTCGTTGCTGACAAAATTGAAGCAATAATTCAAGAAGTAAATCCATCTCGAATTATTACATTTTATCCAGAGCACGGTGTACATCCAGATCATAATGCATTTGGCCGCGCTGTCGTTCGCGCTGTATCACGTATGCCAAAAGAAGAGCGCCCAGTTATTCATGCGGTTGCGATTACGAAAAATCGTGAAGCAGTATTAGGAGAACCGGATGTTGTAAATAACATTAGTGAAGTATTTGATCATAAATTAACTGCACTAGGTGCGCACCGTTCACAAACAGAAGCAATGCTTGAAGACACGCATGCAAAAATAAAAAACAAAGATGCAGCAACATTAAAATGGCTGCAACTTGAACAGTTTTGGACTTATAAATGGGAGTAGGCTAGAAGGATACCTTCTAGTTGCTCTTACATAGAAAAAGCGCCGTCACTTGTGATGGTGCTTTTTCTTGTTGAAGACTATATATTTCTTAGGGTGCTTCAAAATTTTTAAATTAACGTGCAGTATAGCCTCCATCAACAAGAAGTGTTGTACCGTTAACAAAACTAGCATCATCACTTGCTAAAAATAAGACAGCTTTAGCGACTTCTTCTGGTGTTCCAAGTCTGCCTTGTGGATGAAGTGAAGCTAAATATTCTTTTTGTTGAGGATTAACACTACCTAGTAAAGGGGTGTCAATATAACCAGGGCACACCGCATTAATACGTATTCCATATTTAGCGTAGGCAGTACATAAATTTTGAGTTAATAGTTTCACACCACCTTTTGCAGAGGAGTATGCTGTTGGGGTAGATAATGAAACAAAACTATGAATCGAACCAGCGTTAACGATGACACCACCTGTACCTTGTTTAAGAAATTGTTCAATCGAATATTTATCAGAAAGGAATACCCCAGACAAATTAATATCAATAGTTCTTTTCCACGTTCAGAAAAGTCAGCAATAACTACTTTTGCACCTTCTTCGATAAAAAGACGAACAGTAGATTCGCCAATTCCACTTGCACCACCAGTTATGATTGCTACTTTGTCTTTTAATTTCATATAAACCTCTCCATTCATTAATGAATTTAAGTCGAATTTTTAAATCTTGTTACTAAACTATTAACCTTAAATAGTAAGTAGATAGAAGAAAAAGCTCGCGTTTACTTAATCGTGAGAGTGCTTTTTTTCTTTAGTGTACTTTTTGATACAGGTATGGACGAAAATATTAATTTGGTCAATTTTATCATTAGATTGAATATTTGGTAAAGAGCTCTCGAACAGAGCGAGTACGGATGCTGAAAAATTAAAATAAACATGCAGTATTATTTGTAGGGTAAGGAACAAAGAAGAGAGATGCATAACGAAAACTACTACTCTAGTTAAATAGGAAAAAGCCTTGCAGGGGGGCAAGGCTTTAAACAGGGTATTAAAATTTATTGATTTATTAAGAATAACTTCTTCTTGTGAATAAACTAATTTTAGCATGATAACTCATATATATGTGTTACGAATTTGTGAATAAAAACATAATGATAAAAGTATGAGTGAAAGGAAATAATGTATTTGAAATATGCATTATTACACAAAGTTCAGTTGAAATAGGGATGGAAATAAAAAAGCGCAATGAGCAAAATAATTAAGAGACGAATTATACGAAAGATCAGTGGAACGCCTAATATTTAATTTGTTTCACTATATTATTATTTCCGATGCTACAAAATTCAAGAAATGAATTATTAATATAAAAACAAAAAATCCTCAGAATCTACGGCTTTAAAATGAAAAAATTTTAATCATAGGGCATAAGGGAATTCTATATTGATTGGTTGAAGAAGGGGATTTGTATATTTAATTTCTTTTTGCATTTAATTCTTTAGAACTGATTTTTAATAATGTATATAAGAAGCGTATATTTTGAATTATTTAATAGAATAATATATATTTATATTGATTTAATGATTTTAGTTTGTTAAAAATGGGGAAATCGATATGAAGGTTAAATTTGCTGTAATAAAAGATGAGAATTTTGATTGTAGTTTATTGGAAACAAAATTATTGAAAACTTTTAAAGAAGTAGATTGTGAAGCAGATATTGTAAAGGTTGAGGATGAAATTATTGAAAACAATGATATACAAACGCATTTATCAGAAATAACCATTCATGTTACTGGAAAAAATATCGGATATAGATCCGTTTCAGCCAGTATATTTATTGTTCTAGAGAGTTTATCAATACAGCTATTTCGTATTAATATTAGTATACATTAAGCGGCTGAAAAAGTGGATTCTTCAGAAAATCATACTGATTATATTGAGTTGTAAATATGAAAATGGTGATGAAAACAATAGAAATTATCGTAGGTGCTCCCGAATGTTGGATTGCATTTTGTTTGTTGTTAAATAAACAACGGATTCCTTTTCTAATTTTAATTTATCTTAACGCTAATTTATAAATAGAAGAATGGAAACATGTGAGTAATTCAATTAGATTGTACAAATAATTTGGTACGCGGATATACGCAATGTATTCACAGGTAAGAGGGTTGTCTCATAATATATATAGATTTTTCTATTAAGATGAACAGAGGGTGTGAACATATGGAAGATGTTAACGCTAAAATTGACAGTCTCAAGGCGGAGCAAAAAGAAATTATGAGAGACATTCGAAATTTAGAAACGCGTACTACTATTAATGAGAAAGATATAGCAACAATCAATAAGCAATTAGAAAAAATAAGTACAAACACTACTTGGATTTTGCGAATTATTATTAGCGCGATAATAATGTCAGTTTTAGGATTAATATTAAAAGGAATGATTTAGTCTTGTGAAATAGGACGATATAAAAGAAAGAGGGGAGCTCCCTCTTTCTTTATGTAAATGAGAAACTATAAATTTTCCGTTTCCTTTTCGTCTGCATACTTATCCTCTAAGGAAATTAATAGAGGGATTGATATAGTTACAAGAATGATTAAAGTGGTGATAAAAGATTTAGAAAGAGAAAAAGAACCTTCAATTAAGGGTGATAAAAACTTGAATGAAAGTATACTTGTTATTAAGGAAATTACTAAAAAGCTCAAAAGAGATATATTTTTATTCTTTATAGATGTCTCTATAAAGTCTTTAACACAGGTTATTACGACAAATATAGTTAATATGATAAGAGAAACAAAATAATGTGTTAAATTCGTCATACTAATAGTAGGATCGTCTATTATGTAAGCAAGTAACTTAGATACTAATATTCCTCCAAACAATAAAATAATAAGAGCAAGTAATCCTTCCGATATATAAGTGCTGAAATTGTCTTTCTTGTTAAAGAGTTTATAGTTTAGAGTAGATTGGGTTATTTGAATTAGGAATAGGGTAATAATCCATACATAATATACAAATGGTAATTCTCCTGAGAATAGAGAAATTAGAAAGTTTACTACTGTCCTTAAAATTTCAATCATTACGAAAGTCCTCCTACTTGTTCAGCTGTATGACATTAGGAATATATGAGTATATCATTTTATAATTAGGTTTATAGATTCAAACTATTTCTAATTATTCCATAATAAGGTGGTTATATCAAGTAGTTATCTTCTATGGCGTGTATTAGTTGTTCACTAATATAAAAAGAACATTTGAACGTTAATACTAGAAAAATAAAAGTAATATGTAATATAATTGAAAAAGTATATTTAAAAATCGATGTTAATATTACCCTCCTATAAGTATTAACATACGTAATTGAGGTGTTTTCTTTGTTGTTTTATGACCGGATTTCTATAATGGCCCCTCCTGTTCCGTAGCTAAGGAAAGTCTTTTTATTTCTGAGATTTTCAAAGTTATAGGAGGGTATGAAAAATGAAAAAAGTCTCAGTACCATCACTTTTGTTAATGATTATTCTTGTCGCATTTCCGCAAATTAGTGAAACGATTTACACACCGTCTTTACCTGATATTTCAAAGGCGTTACATGTAAGTAATAATGAGGTGCAGTTAACACTTAGTGTGTATTTTGCTGGATTTGCTTTAGGTGTATTTTTTATTGGATGGCTATCAGATATAATTGGTCGTCGCCCAGCGATGTTATTTGGAATTGTTGTATATGGCGTTGGGAGTTTCTTATGCTTTATTGCAAATTCCATTGAGGTTTTATTAGTAAGTCGTTTTATTCAAGCGTTTGGAGCAAGTGCAGGATCAGTTGTGACGCAAACGATTCTTCGGGAAAGTGTAGAAGGGCATAAGAGGCATGTTATGTTTGCTCAAATCTCGGCAGTCATTGCTTTTACACCAGCGATAGGACCGTTAATTGGTGGCTTTCTTGATCAAATGTTTGGATTTAAAATAGTATTTTTAAGCTTAGTAGTTATGAGTGTCGGGATTTTTCTGTATACATTTGTTTCTCTTCCTGAAACAAAGACGGACTCAGTAACGAATAAAATAAATGTGTTTTCAGTCTTTAAGAAGTTAATTACAAATCCGAAAGTAGTAACATATGGGCTATTAATTGGAGGAGCAAATGGTGTTTTATTTAGCTATTATGCAGAAGCGCCGTTTATCTTTATTGAATACTTTCAGTTATCGCCTAGTATATATGGGTTTTTAGGAATTGTTGTTGCGTCTGCTTCTATTATTGGGGCGAAAGTTTCAAAACGTTTACTTGCTACTTATAAACCGGAGAAAATTATATATATCGGTTGTCTTGTAATGACAGGGGGAGCTATCCTTTTAGCTGTTATTACGTTTGTTGGATCAGATCCGAACGTCATATATATGATTGTATTTTTAATAGCGATGTTTATATTGCTATTAGGAATTGGAGTAGCGTTACCTAATTGTTTAAGTTTAGCGTTAGTAGATTTTCAAGACGTTATTGGTACAGCTGGAGCGTTGTTTAGTTTAGGTTACTATGTAATTGTAACGATGACAATTTGGGGAATGAGTCAGCTGCATACAGGCTCGTTAATGGTGATGCCACTTTATTTTCTAGTTATTGTAGTTATAATGGCAGTGTGTACTAAAGTGTTTATCTTTGGTAAGCAAACTTCGAAATCGATTTAAATATGAAATCGTAAAAGAGTCTCATTTTTTAATGAGACTCTTTTATATTTTATGCCTCAAAATTGGACTGGACTAAAGAAGTTAGTAATTTATTAATATATTAAATTTCTGATTGGTATATGAATCTAGCGTTTGGGAAATTACGTTATCAACTATGAAGATTGAAGTGCATGAAGTATGAAACCGAGGAAGATAAGATCTCCTCGGTTATTTATATTGTAATAATATACATGCCGGAATCATATTGAATAGATGTATTTTATTGTTAATTTAGTTAAAAATTAAGTGCAATCATGCATATTAATTTATTGAAAAAATAATTGAATTTTTCAGATTAATGAATTAATATAAGGTAAGTAATTTTAAGATTTATAGAATATTGGAAGATGAAAGGTTTTGAGAATTTTATTAGGAGCACAAAACGATTTTAGGATAGCTTTAAAGCTAGTGTAAAATGACGTTTGCTTCATCATTTTCAGGGCCGAAAGGAATTAGGGGAAAGCATCTTGTTTTAAAATGCGGCTATGAATCATCTAAGAGGGGGAAGTGAAGTGGCAAACAAAGAATTGAAAAGAGGTTTAGAAGCACGTCATATTCAAATGATTGCTTTAGGCGGAACGATTGGTGTTGGTTTGTTTATGGGGTCAGCCAGCACAATTAAATGGACAGGTCCGTCAGTAATGCTTGCTTATGCAATTGCAGGTATTTTCATCTTCTTCATCATGCGTGCCATGGGAGAAATGTTGTATATGGAGCCAAGTACAGGCTCATTTGCGACGTTCGGTCATAAGTATATTCATCCGCTAGCTGGTTATATGACAGCTTGGAGTAACTGGTTCCAGTGGGTTATCGTTGGGATGTCAGAAATTATCGCGGTTGGAGCGTATATGCAATATTGGTTCCCGGACTTACCAGCTTGGATACCAGGTATAATTGCAATGGTCATTCTTGGCGCAGCTAACTTAATTTCTGTTAAGTCATTTGGTGAATTTGAATTTTGGTTTGCGATGATTAAAATCGTTACGATTCTATTAATGATTATTGCGGGATTTGGTCTTATTTTCTTTGGAATTGGTAACGGCGGAGAAGCGATTGGCATATCTAATCTTTGGTCAAATGGCGGTTTCTTTACAGGTGGTTTTTCAGGATTCTTCTTTGCATTATCACTTGTAGTTGGAGCGTATCAAGGTGTGGAATTAATCGGAATTACTGCTGGCGAAGCGAAAAATCCGAAGAAGACACTTACAAGAGCGATTCAAAGTACAATTTGGCGTATTTTAATATTCTATATTGGTGCTATTTTCGTTATTGTAACTGTATATCCGTGGGATCAATTAAGTACAATTGGTAGCCCGTTCGTAGCGACTTTTGCGAAAGTTGGTATTACGGCAGCAGCTGGACTTATTAACTTCGTTGTAATTACAGCGGCAATGTCTGGTTGTAATAGTGGTATTTATAGTGCTGGACGTATGCTTTATACGTTAGGTGTAAATGGACAAGCACCGAAATATTTCACGAAACTTTCTGGAAATGGTGTACCTTTATTCGGTACAGTTGGCGTAATTATCGGTCTGGCGGTTGGTGTTGTTTTAAGTTACATCGCACCGAAAAATTTATTCGTATATGTATATAGTGCGAGTGTACTCCCTGGTATGGTACCGTGGTTTGTCATTTTAATTAGTCAAATTAATTTTAGAAAAGAAAAGGGAGCAGAGATGAAAGATCATCCGTTCAAAATGCCATTTGCTCCTGTAACAAACTATTTAACGATTGCCTTTTTAATTATGGTATTAATCGGAATGTGGTTTAACGATGATACTCGTATTTCATTAGTTGTAGGTATTATTTTCTTAGCTATCGTTACAATTAGTTTTTATGCTTTCGGAATAGGAAAGCGAGCTCCGTTAGACGTTCAAAATAATAAAGAGATTTCAAGTAAATAAAGAAAAGGCTGTTCATCTGGAACAGCCTTTTCTTATTGTTGCTATTTGTCGATAAATCGATATACCTTGACGAATCGTTGATATAATTT
>NZ_JAKUDW010000086.1:0-22093 GCF_022662595.1 Bacillus cereus group sp. BfR-BA-01524
GGCTTTTTATTTTTTAGGAATACACATTATGATTGTAAATTTAGTCGATTAATACATCTAATATTCGAAATATTCAGTACAAAGAAAGTGGGGGAGGGAAGTACATTGCAAAATCAAATAGGTAAATTTGGGCGTATACTTCTCGCTGGAGGAATATTATTTACGCAAGTTGGTGTGCTAGATTACTCTGCAACGAAAGTTTATGCGGTTACAAACGACGAGCAAGGACGTTTTATCGTTCATATGGATAAACAAGAAATAAAAGTTGATGAAAATGTAGTATTAAAGATTACAAATACAAATAAACAAGATGTTAATATCGAGCTGAAATTATCTAATGAGCAGCTGTTCAATGAAGCAGAAACGAAAAAAATGAACGAAAACAATAAAGCGATTCAAAGCATTTCAGTAACAGAAGATCACATTGTAAAAATTGAAAAGAATGAGCAAAGTAATTTTATCGGTGACGTATATGTAGTCATTCAAATGAAAAAATCTGGAGAGTACAAATTTGAACCGATAGTGAAGTTTGAAGGAAATGAAAAGAAAATTGAATCTCCTTCTCTACATGTTGTAGAGAAAAAAGAGGCTTTAAATATAGCTATTTCTGATGAAAATCCAAAGGCTTCAGAGGAAGTTGTGAAAAAAGAAATCAGTGAAAAAGTGAAAGTATCGGAAGAAAATAAAAAACAAGAAATAAATGCTACTAACGCTGAAGTTCCAAAAGAAACGAAGACTTTAGCGAAAGAAAAGGTTAATGAAGAACTCGTACCAAAGGAAAATGAATTAAAAGAGAGCAATAGGATAAACGAAAATAATCAGGAATTACCTGCTATTCAAGCTGAGAAGGTATTAAAGAGCCAATCTCTACTAGCTGCTAGTCCTGTTACAAGTATTCTTAAATATCCAAATGTAAAGGTAATAAATAATAGAACAGGTGAAGGGCCTTCTATCTCGGGTAAATATGCTTTTAGATTTGTTTGGAGCCCACAAGTAACATATGAGGTAAAGGGTAGTAGCAATGACAGAACTGGTCAAAGTCAATATACATTTAGAAATTCAAATAGAGAACAGTACGTATTAGTAAAAAAAGCTGGTGAATATCAAGGGAAATGGATTGATGTCCGTATTAATATTCACTCTATGACAGCTTCATCTGTAGATGTTAAAACACCAATAACTAAAGGTGATGCAAAAAACTTTTTACAATTATATGGGAACGGAAGGTCAGGACAAACTTATAATGCTTCCTTTGAATTTTATGAACACGGAACAAGTAAAAAAGTACCATTAACGGCAATGTGGAATTTCAAAAGGATAAATAGTTATAAAAATGTAACGTTACGTAATGATGGTAGTCATTTAACGAATTTATACGTGTATGATACGAGTTCAATTAGGTATCAAGACAAAGGGAATAATAAAATCGAGTTTTCTGGAACAGCAGGTCCAGTAGCTACTCCAGAAGCAGATATGACAATTACATTTGATAATTTAACAGAATTACCGCTAGAAGTTAGATTAAATGCTTCAGGTGTTAATGTATCATACGACCAATTAGCGATTGCACAAATTGAAATTCCAGCTCCAAGTGTAATAGGAGATATTGTGGAAGATAATTCCCGTCAACTTTCTTATAAGGTATATCAAAATATGCCTGCTCAATCGAAAGAGATTCACTATGCGAAATCTTTTGTATTAGAAAGTGAAGTGAATAAGGATTTTACTGTGAATGATGTTTCCATTCAAGATGTGGAGAGTGGAGATGATGTAAGTAGTTTCTTTGATATTAGCAGGACAAACAATAAAGTCACTGCGGTTGCGAAAGTAAATGCGCTAAAAACAGAAGAATTCAACGGGAAAATTTATGAAATGACAATTACAGGTTCTCCTGTAAAAGGTGCTGATGTAATGAAATATTACAAAGGTGGTTATCTTGAAATACCGGTGTCAGCTAAAAATTATTTAGATGGCGATAAGAATGGACAAGATAGTAATCGAGATGGAATCGCAAAAATAAGGTATAAAGGTATTCCAACTGGGAAACCAGTCCTACAAAAAGTAGTGCAAGGAACAGATTTAACAAAAATGGATATTTCTAAATTTGTGACAGATTTATCTGTAGATACGAATTTGGATGTAGATAAACCAATATCAGTAGTGAAGTTAATCAATATTCCAGATACCAAAACAATAGGGAATCATACTGTAACGGTTGTAATTGAAACGAAGCAAGGTGTACAAGCGGAGATTCAAGTGCCGGTTACTGTCGTTGATGGGACTTTAAAGTTAGTAGACGTACCAAAAGAAATTACATTTGGAGATTTAACAATTCCATCGAAAACAACGACATACGCACCGAAGGAGATTTCAAATCCTTTAAAGGTAACCGATGATCGTGTTAAAAAGCAAAAATGGAGTGTATATGTAAAGGAAATTACACCATTAACTTCAGCGCAAAATGACACATTGACAGGAGCATTGATTTACAAACGAAATGGAAAGGATACACCTTTAAGCACTTCTAGTATAGAAGCATTCTCGTATACTTCTAAAAACGACGAGGAGGTTTCATTAAATTGGAAGGAAAACGAGGGAATTCATTTACAAGTAAAACCAGGGCCGAATGTCAAAGCAAATACAAAATATGCTGGACAGCTAGAATGGACATTAACCGATGCTCCTCTCTAAAAATATATGAAATATATAAATTTTAGAAAGGAGAGAGTAATGAAAAAAATAGTTGGTATTATCGTTTCCACAATTATATGTGTGCCGTTTCTTATGGCAAATGTAGTAACGGCTACAAGTACGAATTCAAAAGCGGGTATTACATTTTCGAATAGCTATAC
The DNA here is from genome assembly GCF_022662595.1 of Bacillus cereus group sp. BfR-BA-01524. Lineage (NCBI taxonomy): Bacteria > Bacillati > Bacillota > Bacilli > Caryophanales > Bacillaceae > Bacillus > Bacillus cereus group sp. BfR-BA-01524. Next base: position 2,853 of record NZ_JAKUDW010000086.1, read on the forward strand.
ACCAAATACATCAACTGATCCGACAAAGATAAATACAAAAAAAGAGACAGTTGATAAAAATAAAAATGGAGATAAATATTTACCGAAAACAGGAGGCCAGACACGGGACTTCAAACAATATATAGGATTGTTTTCGATTGTTTTATCTCTATATGTATTCAAAAGAATTAGGGGAAAGCAAGTGTATTCAAAATAAAAAATAGATGAAAACAGAGAAAAGGGGAAGGTACATATGAAACTAGCAAAATTAGCATTAATCGGTGCAGTATCATTAACATCAGTTGCAGCAGTAGGAACTTCAGCATTTGCGGAAGAGAAAGCAAATATGAAATCAAAAACAGATGTAACGTTTATTGAAGATACAAGCACAACAGATCCAAACAATCCAGAAAATCCAAATGAAAAAGTTACACCAGAGAACCCTGGTGACCATGAAATAGGAACAAAAGGTCCATTAAGTATTAACTACGTTTCTAACTTACACTTCGGCGAGCAAGTTATCTCTGGTAATGATCAAACGTACTTTGCAAAATTGGATAAAGTGAAACAAGGGAGCAAAACAGTTGAAGTACCTAACTTCGTATCTGTAACAGATAACCGTGGTACAAATGCAGGATGGAAATTGAAAGTAAAGCAAAATGCACAATTTAAAAGTGGTAATAGTGAGTTAACAAATGCAGCTTTAAGCTTAAGTAACCCAGCTGTAAATTCTGTAACTGATGCACAATATGCACCTACAACATTTAAAAATAAAGTAACGCTAGCTCCAGGTGGAGATGCGGTGGAAATTACTACTGCCGCAAAGAATAAAGGTATGGGTGATTGGACGACTGCATTCGGTAAAGGAACAGAACAAGGTAAACAGAGTGTGAGCTTATTCGTACCAGGTACGACAGCGAAAGAAAAAGGTGCGAAATATTCAGCTGAGTTAACTTGGACTTTAGAAGATACACCAAACTAAGCTTATATAAGATTGAAAATTAAGAATGACTGAATTTTAAAAATGATCATAAAGGGGTATAAAACTATGAAACTAGCAAAAATAGCATTAATTGGAGCGGTAACATTATCATCAGTATCAGTAGGGACGTCTGCATTTGCAGCTGAGAAAGATGGCGGGAAATTAGACTCAAAAGCATTCATTAAATTCGAGAAAAATACAGATAAAATTGATGTTGTTAATCCAGAGAATCCAGATGAAACTGTAGATCCAGTTGATCCAGATAAAAAAGGTACAGATGGTCCACTAAGTATTGATTATGTATCTAACTTCAACTTTAAAACACAAAAAGCATCAGGGAATAACGAAATCTACTTTGCAGAATTAGATAAAGTAAAGAAAAAAGTAGACGGTTCTGTAATTGACGTGCCGAACTACATTCAAGTAACAGATAATCGTGGTACAAATGCTGGATGGCATTTAACAGTAAAACAAAATGGTCAATTCAAAACTGCAGATGATAAAGCGTTGGATGGCGCGGCATTGACATTAAAAAATTCAGCTTTGAAATCAAATGCAGGTAGCGACGCACCAACAGCAGAACAATCTATCACATTAAATCCAAGTGGTGCAGCATCTGATTTAATCGATGCAAAAGAAAACCAAGGTATGGGTACATGGGTAAATACGTTTGGTAAAGATGCAACAGAAGCGAAACAAAGCGTAGAGTTATCTGTACCAGGTAAAACGAAAAAAGAACAAACACAATACACAACTTCACTAACTTGGGAACTAACAGACGCTCCTATGTAAGTAAGAGGAATTTTAAGATAAAAGAGGAAAATGAGAAGAGATAAGGGAATGGCTTTAACCTTGTCTCTTTCTTGTCTATAAAATGGATATGAAGGGGATTACATAAGAGATGGTAAAAAAACTATTTACTAGCTTACTATTAATTACATTCTTCATGGTAAACGCTTTTTCAGTATATGCAGCTGAAATGAAATTCGCTGTGACAGCAGTTATACCAGAAAATCAAATTGATAAAAATCAAACGTATTTTGATTTGAAAATGCAACCTGGACAAAAGCAAACAATTCAAGTCCAAATGAAAAATGATACGAATAAAGAAGTTGTGGTAGAATCGTTTGCTAATACAGCAATTACGAATAGCAATGGTATTACAGATTATAGTACAGTAGAACCAAAAACGGATTCTACTTTGAAATATCCGTTTTCTAAAATTGCTAAAATGCCAAAAGAAACGAAAGTCCCAGCTAACAGCATAGTGACAGTTGATATAAACCTAGAAATGCCAAATGAGTCGTTTGATGGTGTTATTTTAGGTGGTTTATACTTTAAAGAAAAAGAAGATGAGAATGCAAAGAAAAAAGATGAAGGTGTGCAAATTGAAAATAAATATGCATACGCAATTGGTGTTGTTTTAAAAGAGACAGATACTGAAGTAAAACCAGACATGAAATTAAACGAAGTAAAGCCAACACAAATTAACGGGCGTAACGTTGTTACTGCAAATTTACAAAACGTAAAGCCAGCAATGTTAAAAAATTTAAGTGTTGATGCAAAGGTATATAAAGAAAAAGGTACAGACATTTTATTTGAAGCGAAAAAAGAAAATTTAAGAATGGCGCCAAACTCAAACTTTGATTACGCTATTAGCTGGGAAAACAAAGCATTTGATCCAGGAACGTACCGAGTAGAAGTGAAAGCCACTGATGGCGATCAAAAGTGGGAATGGATGAAGAAATTTACAATTGAAGGAAAGACAGCTGATAAGTTAAATGATACAGCGGTAGAAGCGAAAAAAGACTACACACTATATTACATTATCGGCGGAGTACTACTGTTAATTATATTATTAGTTCTTGTATTCTTCTTAGGTAGACGTTCTAAAAAAGAGGACGATAACGAAAAATAATATATTGATAGTGTAAAAAGAAATTAATGGATGTTTTACTACGAAAAATATATAATGGCTTTGTCTGTTATTTGTTGTAGTTCATTTATATTTCTATTTGTTGACCCGAATCTCGGGTCTTTTTTTATGAAATGAATTGCTATATGTTAGTAATTAGAAAAACAAAATATACAGCACTTGCAGCATGAATATAAAGTGGGGTTGTATACTCTCTCAAAAATAGGTTTCCAGCTGTAATACTGGTAGCATTAGTAAATTCGGTGCTACCAGTAGGTTCGTTTTCTGGCACAACGAAAGCATTTATGTTGGTACATGTGCTTTTTCATTTATCTATTTTTCTGTGGTCGATTGTATTGTGTATATAAATTTAAAAATGATAGCGTTAGAGCCACCATTTCTCCTGCGGAAGCAAAATAACATCCACATCAAAATTCTCTTTAAACCAATCATACATCAATGTCTCTTTCACTAAATATTCAGAGGCAGAGTGTGACACACCAATTAGAGACATATTCGTTTCTTTTACATAATCCATAATGAGAGAATATTTATGTCGGCCGTAATCATTGTCGATATGGCAATGGATTTCTCCTGTAATATATGCTTCAGCACCTTTTTCTTCTGCTTCCTTCATTAAAGATACAACATCGCCACATCCAGCGATAATTGCGATTTTTTTAATGGAATCATGTCGTTTACCTTCGAAGTCTGTGTAAGGAATGTGGAAGAGTTTTTTTAGATGTTTTTGGAGTGCTTCTGTCGATGTTTCATCTATTTCACAAATAAGGCCAACTGGTTCTTGTTCTGGACCTCCATATGCAAAGTTGTCCACTACAGTAGCATTTAATGCTTTTGCAATTGAAATACTCGTTCCATGTGTTTGATGAAAATCCATTGGTACGTGACATGTATATATAGAAAGTTGTTTTTCTTTTATTCCTTGCAAATATTTTTCAGGAATTGGTATGAAACCGCGGCCTGATCTTCCAATTGGATCACCGCACTCCATTACAAGGGGATGGTGCATAAAGAGTAAATCACCAGGTGTGGATTGTGAAATGAATGTTTCAAGAACGTCATCTGTAGGGAATACAGCTAAAAATACTTTGTTTACATTTTCAGCTCCGTGCATCATAAGGCCGTTAAATAAATCTACAAAATTTGCTTCGAAAAATTGTTGCCAAGGAAATTTGATAGGATCATATACGGCTGGGATAAATCGACTAAAGGCACTATCTTTTCCGTATTTTTCAATTTGAAATAAGTGATCGAGTGATTGCTCTATTTTTTTTAAGGCTGGCATGTTTGATAATCCTCCTTAAGATGATTCTTGCTTTATGAGTTGTTTGTATTCTTCGTAGCAAAATAAGAAGCGGATAGGAAACAAATAAAACCTAGAATCCAGTCAATAGAAGGAGAATAGGGAAGTACATGCTGTAATAGCATTCCGCTAGAAATGAAGAAACTACTAAATAGACCTAATAACATAGGATATCGTTGTAGTTTGAACACAGATAGTAAACATCTTTTCTCCTGCATGAACTACTCATAAAAGCTCGATTGCTGAAACTTTATCACATACATTGTATATTAGTCTTAATTTTCTGTATATAACTTTTAAGAAAAATGGTGATACAATATATGAATGATAAGAGAAGAGAGGATGAAGATTAACATATGTACGTTACTGTAACAGAAGCAGCATATAAAAAGATTATGGATACGATTCCAAGTGAAGCGAAATATATAAAGTTATTTTACGATAATGAGGGTTGCGGTTGTGTTATGAGCGGAATCATCGATTTAGTAGCTGTAGCAGAGAAAGATGAGCGCGATGTGGATATTGAATCAAGCACAATGAATTTTATCGCTGATCGTACAAAGCTTGTATTTATGGACGATAAGTTAACGGTTGATTGGCATGAAGGTGGAGGAACTTTTCAGTTGAAGAGCCCAAGCCAGTTTTATAATCCAAATATGAAGTTACACGTTCGAATATAGTAAAGAAAAGGTGGTTCCAAAATGTATTTCGGAATCACCTTTTTTATTTTATAAGTCGCTATTATTGTCGATATATTGAAAAAATCGCCGATATAATTTCATTTACCAAAACGTCCCAATAGTAAAAAGGTTTTTTCACATAATGAAATGTACATGTGATTGAATTTTCTGTATAATCTTCTTTGCGGAGGGGATACGCATGAGAAGATGGGGAATTGAGTTATTAATTTTAAGTGTTGTTATTATTTGGGGGATTAACTATACAATTGCGAAGTATGGACTTTTAGAATTTACAGCAATTGAGTTTACTGCACTTCGTATGATGGCGGCGGCACCGCTTCTGTTACTCCTTACCTTTTTTATTGAAAAGTCGGTTTATATGGAGCGAAAGGATATACCTAGATTAATCATCGTTAGCGTTGTAGGTATTGTACTGTATCAAACGTTATTTATGGAAACTGTCAAATATACATCCGCTACAAATGCCTCTTTACTCATTTCTATATCACCTATTTTTACAACTGTATTTGCGATTTTTCTGAAACAAGAAAATTTTTCTTCTCGAAAGTTAATCGGTTCTATGATTGCTTTTGTTGGTGCAGCATTAGTTTTAGTAGCAGGACATTCACTTACTAGTTCTTTTTATGGCAATGGAATTGGACTTATTACATCAATATGCTGGGGGCTTTATCCTGTTTTAGCAGGACCATTAATTAAAAAATATTCAGCATTACGTGTTACTGCATGGTCTGCATTAGTGGGTGCGATTCCGCTATTATTGTTAAGTGGTCCGCATGTGTTTGTCATGCCATTTCAAATTACTCACGGAATGACACTATTTGCTTTACTATATTCTATTTTCTTTGTCACAGTATTCGGCTTAGTGATGTGGTATGTTGGTGTTCAAAAAATTGGGGCGTCACATACGATGGTATATATGTATATAACGCCGCTTGTAGCTGTTTTATTTGCAGCTGTCTGGGCAAATGAATATGTATCGTTTCAACAGATCATCGGTGGAATTATCATTTTTGTCGGTCTATGGTTTGTGAAATCGGAGAAAATAAAAGTTCATTCTATTGCAGGGGAACCTATATCAAAATAGGAAAACAGATCACCTATGATCTGCTTTCCTATTTTTTTATTTTTGGTAAGAAGATGAGAAATAAGATAGCAGTAATAAGTGGGATTAAGTTTAAAAATGGAATACGGAAGAGTGTAATAAGAATAATACCAGGAAGAAGAACACCGAGGACAGCGTAAAAAATGCTATGGTTTTTCGTGTACCAATACAATGAAAGTCCGATAAGTGCAGGGATAATGAGGTGAATGAGAGCCATTAAAAAATAAATCATTAGACGCCCCCTTTATTTGTGTGCTTATTACATCATATCCGTATGTTCATAGATTGATATCATTTTTTTCATAAATGGACGAAAAAAGTTTGGAAAACCGTCACAAAATATGAGGATATGATGTTCGAAATCTTGTATAATATTATTTCCTAAAAACATTTAAACAACATAAACATACGGTTTATGTTGTTTTTGATTTGAGTGAAATGGATGTAAGGAATATGAATTTGAAAGAAATTTTTTGTTGGATAGATAAGAACGAATGAAGAGGGGTACAGCATGATTAGTATGTCACTAAGATCATTTAAAATCCAATCGTATTATATACTAGGTATTTTGTTACTAGGTTGGATGTTAACACCGTTTTCAGCACACTTTTTAGGCGCTGGAATTGGGCTTATTGTAAGTATGTATTGCGTTTGGCTTTTAGGGAGAAGAATTGAGAAGCTTGGAGATAGTATTGTAAAGAAGACGAAAGCACCGACACTCGGTATGTTTAACCGTTTTGCAGCTGCCATTTTGGGTGCTATTATTATGTACGAAATTGAGCACCACATGGTTATGTGGGCATTTGCAGTAGGGATTATGGGTGGTTATTTCTTAATCGTTGTGAATTTAGGATACTATAGCATGAAAGATGAGAAAGAACTAACGAAGAGTTAAAAAAGATAAAAAGATACTTTATAGATGGAATAGAGGATCTGGCGTGGGATAGAAGCGGTCAGTGCCTATTTAAGCCCCATTCGTCGTAAACCCAGAAGATGTAGTGGGTAGGAAAGTAGTTAATATGTTTGAATCCATGATGTGTACGTGTGAAAATTTGAGTATATAAATTAAAAATTGTGCTTGGACAGTCTTTAGGTGGAATAGAGGATTTAGCGAAGAGTAGAAGCTATAAGAGTATATAGAAAGAAGCTTACGTAAAAACGTAAGCTTCTTTTTTATGTAAGTGTGTGTAACCGTTAAGCCGCATTGGGTTTTGTCGGTGAGTACGCGAAACTTTACGGTTACACGACACTTATTCATATGAGTAAAGGGTTATTTCAACAGAAAGTTTTAATTTAAGCGATTGGGCCGCCTAAGTTAATAATATCTTCAGAAACGCTTTCGAACTTTTTGAAGTTCTCTTTGAATTCATTTGCAAGCTCGATTGCTTTTGCTTTGTAAGCAGCTTTATCAGCCCAAGTTTGTTCAGGCATTAACACTTCGTCAGGCACACCTGGTACGTGAAGTGGAACTTCAAGACCGAAGATGTCATGTTTAGCTGTTTCAGTTTTTGCAAGTTCGCCGCTTAATGCTGCTTGAATCATTGCACGAGTATAACCTAAGTTCATACGTTTACCAACGCCATATTCGCCGCCAGTCCAGCCAGTGTTTACTAGGAATACTTTCGCATCGTGTTTCTCGATTTTTTCACCAAGCATTTCAGCGTAGCGAGATGCATCAAGTGGTAAGAATGGTGAACCGAAGCAAGTTGAGAATGTAGCTTGCGGAGATGTAACGCCGCGCTCTGTTCCTGCTAGTTTACTAGTGTAACCACTTAAGAAATGATACATAGCTTGCTCTTTTGATAACTTACTGATTGGAGGCAATACGCCAGATGCATCAGCAGTTAAGAAAATAATTGTATTTGGGTGTCCAGCAACACTTGGCAGTACGATATTGTCGATCGCATGCATAGGGTATGCAGCACGAGTATTTTCTGTTAAAGTAGTATCGTTGTAGTCCGCGATACGCGTTTGTTCATTAATGATAACGTTTTCTAAAACAGATCCAAATTTGATTGCATCGAAAATTTGTGGTTCTTTCTCGTGAGAAAGGTTTACACATTTTGCATAGCAACCGCCTTCAATATTGAATACACCGTTATCAGACCAACCGTGCTCATCATCACCGATTAATTTACGGTTTGGATCAGCAGATAAAGTTGTTTTACCTGTTCCAGATAAACCGAAGAATAGTGCTACGTCACCTTCTTCACCTACGTTTGCAGAGCAATGCATAGAAAGAATATCTTGTTCAGGTAGTAAGAAGTTCATAATAGAGAAGATTGATTTTTTCATTTCTCCAGCGTATTCTGTACCACCAATTAGTACAATACGTTTTTCGAATGAAACCATAATGAATGCTTCAGAGTTTGTACCGTCAACAGCTGGATCAGCTTTGAAGTTCGGTGCAGAAACAATTGTGAACCCTGACTCATGAGTTGTTAATTCTTCTTCAGTTGGACGAATGAATAATTGATGTACAAATAAATTGTGCCATGCATATTCATTAATAACTTGAATTGGTAGGCGGTAATTGCGGTCAGCGCCTGCAAATCCTTTGAAGACGAATAACTCTTCTTTTTCTTTTAAGTATTCTAAAACTTTAGTATATAATTTATTAAAATGTTCTTCAGAAATCGGTTGGTTCACAGCTCCCCAAGCAATTTTGTCAGCAACCGATGCTTCTTTCACAATAAATTTATCTTTAGGAGAACGTCCTGTATATTTTCCTGTTGAAGCAGAAACGGCACCAGTAGAAGTTAATTTCCCTTCATTTCGCATTAATACTTTTTCCACTAATTGCGGAACACTTAGTTGAATCTGTGCATTGCTTCCGTTCAATAATTCGTGTAAACCAATTTGGACATTCACAGTACTCATATTTATATACCATCCTTTTCATTTAATGAAATATTTCTCGTAATCCCCAACAAGAGTATAACACAATTATATAAATAATGTATACTATTTATTTCTTTTTGTTTGTGTGAATGCATTATTTCCCTATTAATATTTCATTTCAGGCGTATTGAGAAAAACTTTCAGGAAAATGTGAATATTAATTGACAAATGAATATCATTTCTTTAGTATAGGTTGGGACGGATACTCTCTTATCCCGAGCTGGCGGAGGGACAGGCCCGATGAAGCCCAGCAACCTCACTTGTATTGATAAATACAGGTGAATAGGTGCTAAAACCTGTGCGAGGCTACAGGTCTCGAACGATAAGAGCGAAGGGCAAAAAGCAGTATGCAAGTAGCAAATTAAACCTTTCCTCTATGTAAAGTAGGAAAGGTTTTTCTGTATGCTTGTGTGGGAGAATAAATGTATGTCGCAGTTTGTGGCAAATTAAGGATGAGTTCCGTACAATATATACAATTACTGTAGGGAGGTTTACCACATGACAAAAAAACGTCATCTGTTCACATCTGAGTCTGTAACTGAAGGACATCCAGATAAAATTTGTGACCAAATTTCTGATTCAATTTTAGATGCGATCTTATCAAAAGACGCAAATGCACGTGTAGCTTGTGAAACAACTGTAACAACTGGTTTAGTATTGGTAGCGGGGGAAATTACGACTTCTACTTACGTAGATATTCCGAAAATCGTTCGTGAAACAATTCAAGGCATTGGTTACACACGCGCAAAATACGGATTCGATGCAGAAACTTGTGCTGTTTTAACATCTATCGATGAGCAGTCTGCTGACATCGCTATGGGTGTTGACCAAGCGCTAGAAGCACGCGAAGGTCAAATGACTGACGCTGAGATTGAGGCAATTGGTGCAGGAGACCAAGGTTTAATGTTTGGTTTTGCATGTAATGAAACACAAGAATTAATGCCACTTCCAATCTCGCTTGCTCACAAATTAGCTCGTCGTTTAACTGAAGTACGTAAAGATGATACATTATCATACTTACGTCCAGATGGAAAAACGCAAGTTACAGTTGAGTATGATGAAAATGGTAAACCAGTACGTGTTGATACTATCGTAATTTCTACACAACATCACCCAGATGTTACATGGGAAGAAATCGATCGCGACTTAAAAGAGCACGTAATTAAAGCTGTAGTACCAGCAGAATTAATGGATGGAGAAACGAAATTCTTCATTAATCCAACTGGCCGCTTCGTAATTGGTGGACCACAAGGTGATGCTGGTTTAACAGGACGTAAAATCATCGTTGATACTTACGGTGGATACGCTCGCCACGGTGGCGGTGCATTCTCTGGTAAAGATGCAACAAAAGTTGACCGTTCTGCAGCATATGCAGCTCGTTATGTTGCGAAAAACATCGTAGCAGCTGGTCTTGCTGACAAAGCAGAAGTACAACTTGCATACGCAATCGGTGTAGCACAACCAGTATCAATTTCAGTTGATACATTCGGCACAGGTAAAGTATCTGAAGACGTACTAGTAGAACTAGTTCGTAACAACTTCGATCTTCGCCCAGCTGGTATTATTAAAATGCTAGACTTACGTCGCCCAATTTACAAACAAACAGCAGCTTACGGCCACTTCGGACGTACTGATGTAGATCTTTCATGGGAACGTACAGACAAAGCTGCAGCTTTAAAAGAGCAAGCTGGTCTATAATATATGAAAAAAAGCTTTGCGCGGTGAGCGCAAAGCTTTTTTTATTTCGTTTTACTTACAATTTGAATGCATGATTTGCAATATACTTCTCCATCTAGCTCAATATACTTTTTCATATTAGTCATGCCACTTGCCGGAAATGGCATATGAATCCATGCCTTTTCATACGTTTGTATCTCCTTTTTACATGATTTACAAAGGGTGGGTTTCTTCTGGAACATATGCAATCAACCTTTCAATTGACGTGCTTTTCCTGCGCAAAAGGCACTGCTTAGTAAAAATAGTGTCGCGAATATAATGCTTACTAATGTAGCGTATGGAATTGCGCCTTTTAAGGAAAAGCCGACAGTGATTGAAGCGATGAATAAGAGGATAAATGTTGTTGTTAATTTTTTATATAGTTCCATAATATGTAGACCTCCAATTTATTTTTTAGTACAAGTTTTAAAATTGAATTCTATTATGTAGAAAATATAAGGAGTAGCTAAAGATGTGTAGTCTAGGAGTATAAGAAAGTGCACTTTCCTTTTTGTGGGTTAGTATACTTATATTGTATCATGGCGCATGATTGGCTTCATATATAATTGTGTAAAGATATGTATGATAAAATGAAGAAAAGTCTTTAAGAAAGGAAAGATACAAAATGAGTGTAACTGAACATAAAAAACAAGCTCCAAAAGAAGTGCGTTGCAAGATTGTTACGATTTCCGATACACGTACGGAAGAAACAGATAAGAGCGGACAATTATTACATAAATTATTAAAAGAGGCAGGACATACAGTGACCTCTTATGAAATTGTAAAAGATGATAAAGAAAGTATTCAGCAAGCAGTGTTAGCTGGTTATCATAGGGAAGACGTAGATGTTGTATTAACAAATGGCGGTACTGGTATTACGAAGCGTGATGTAACAATCGAAGCAGTGTCAGCATTGTTAGATAAAGAGATTGTCGGGTTTGGTGAGCTGTTCCGCATGATTAGTTATTTAGAAGATATCGGAAGCAGCGCAATGTTAAGTAGAGCAATCGGCGGTACAATTGGACGTAAAGTAGTATTCTCGATGCCAGGGTCGAGCGGAGCGGTTCGTCTTGCGATGAATAAATTAATTTTACCGGAATTAGGCCATATTACATTTGAGCTGCATCGCCAATGAGTAAGTGGGCTGGAATTGTATTAGCGGGCGGTATGTCGAGTAGATTCGGTGAGCCAAAAGCGTTAGCGAGCTGGCAAGATAGTACTTTTATTGAGCGTATTTTGAAAGTGATGACAAGTGCGCTCCAAGAAGTTGTCATCATCAGTCACTCCGATATAAAAGAGAGAGTAGAGCAATTCGTACAAGTTCCTGTTATAGAAGATATTCCGCACTATAAAGGAAATGGGCCGCTTGCCGGCATTGTATCAGGAATGGAATACATAGAAGCAGATTGGTACGCTATTATGCCTTGCGATGCGCCAAATGTTTCGCATGAATGGTTTACCATTTTACTAGAGCAAACGAGCAATGAATATGATGCGGTTGTACCTATTATTAATGGAAGAAAACAACCGTTATTTGCAGCGTATCATAACCGTGTGAAAGAAAAGATTTATGCTTTGCTTCAAGATGAAAAAAGAAGTATGAGGCAACTTTTATCACAATGCAATGTGAAGTATGTTGCTGGAGAAGATGTGCAAGCGAATACAGATTGGTTTATAAATGTAAATACGAAAGAAGAATACGTGCAGGCTCAAAAAGACCTTTCAAATGAATGAAAGGTTTTTTGATATACAGAATTGGGGAACAATTGCTGTATAAAGGTATGTGAGTAAGTTGATTTTAAGGGGAATTCTTAAAATCATTATACAGCAAAAACACTGTATAACCATATATTAATTTTTATGGGTTTTTATTACAAGTGTGTTTATTTATGTTTATTTTTGCTATAATGAATATGGAAATAAATGATATTTCACCTTATGTATCATTCATTCAACTAAAATTTACAAGTGTGTAATAAACTCCCTTCGTTTTTTGAAGGGAGTTTTTCTGTTCAAGCAAGTAACTCTGATGCGGTATGCTGAAGGACTTCTTCATACTGGTTAAGTAAGCCGCGAAAGATCTCATCCCAGCTTTTTGATTTTGCAAAAGATGAAGCTGCTATTCTCATCTGCTCAAGTTTTTCTTCATTTTGCAATAAAGAATAAATGGATGATAGAAATGCATCCTCATTTTTAGGGGGACAAAGAATTCCCGTTTTTCCATCTGTAATAATATTTTTAACCCCGCCACTATTTACACCAATGACAGGTGTGCCACATGCGAGTGATTCAAGTACGACATTTCCGAATGTTTCAGTAGCTGATGGAAATACCATTATGTTAGAACAAGCATATGCTTCAGCTAAATCTGCACTTTGTAAATAGCCAGTAAAAGTGACATTTGTTTGCGGAACAGCTTCACGCAAATTTGTTGCTAGAGGTCCGTCTCCTGCGATGAGCCAATGAATGTCGTTTCGAGTATGCGATGTTTTAACGATAAGGTTTTGCAACGTATCAATATCTTTTTCAGGAGCAATTCGTCCTACATAGGAAAGAACATACTTCGCTGTAATATTATATTTTTTTCGGAATAGGTCTGTATTGTAAGCTGGATGAAAGAGTGTGCAATCTACACCACGTCCCCAAATGGAGAGGGCCTGAAAGCCTTTATTTTTTAATTGATGTAATGTTTCAGGGGAGGGAACGAAATTTTTTTGCATATGACTATGAAACCATTTTAAATAGTTCCAAAGCATATTGGTGAGAAATTCAATTTTGTAATAGCGTAAATACGCATCGAAATCAGTATGATAAGAACCGACAACTGGGATGTTTAACTTTTTGGCGTAATACAGTCCACAAAGTCCCATGTTGAAAGGTGTGGCAATGTGAATAATGTCAGGTTTAAAGGAATGAAGTTCCCGTTTAATACGCGGAGTAGGAAAAGAAAAGCGACATTCTGGATATAATATTGTTAACGGGATACTTCTCATCTTGTTCACATTAGCCACGAAATTATCTTCAGCTGTATGTTGAGGGGCGAAAACAGAATAGGCGATCTGTTCTTTCTGAAAGTAACTTGTTAATCGTTCTAACGTTTTCGCAACCCCGTTAACTTGTGGCGTAAAAGTATCGGTAAAAATGGCGACTCTCATCATATCACTCCTTTATGTGAAAAGTGGGATGAATTGATAAAAAGAGATGATGCCAGAGCAAGTGCCAAGGCACATGCCGACGAATACATCTGACGGATAGTGAAGCCCTAAATAAATACGAGAAATACCGACGCATAATGCTAACGGTAATAGGAAAGCAAGTAAGCTTGGATTATAGCAAATAAATGGAATGAAGACAGAGAAAACGGCTGTTGTATGACCAGACGGGAAAGAGTGGTCTTTTAATGGATGGACTGGATATTTCGCATCCTGAATTGTTAAATAAGGACGTTTTCGTGGATACCACCTTTTTAATATTTGTACAGGAATATGGCTAATTGCTAAAGAAATAGCAGCAGCGATTGCCGCTTGGTGTAAAGTCCCTTTTGCAAAAATTAAAAAGAAAAGTGTAAGTGCAATGGAGAAAGTAGCACCACCGATATGGGTAATATTGCTGAAAAAGATATTTAATGTTTTTTGATCAAAGTAGCGATTAATTCCTTTAAAAATGTAACATTCTATTTTATATAATCCACTGACCTTCATGAAAATTCTCCTCCCTCGTTTACATATATATGGAGATATTAGCTTTTATTTTAATAAGATTTTGTTGAGGGAGTAATAATGTTTTGTAAAGAAAAAGTTAGTTTTTATATAAAAAAAGCTGCCAGTATTATGGCAGCAGTAAAATCATTTTTGTAGTGATTTATAATATTGACCTTTTTCAACATACTGCGTACGAATACGCTCCATATCTTTACGGTCTTCTTCTGTTAATTCACGAATGACTTTCGCGGGACGACCGAAAGCTAACGTGTTTGGCGGGATTTTCTTTCCTTGTGAAACGAGGCTTCCAGCGCCGATAAAAGCTCCTTCGCCAATTTCAGCACCATCTAATATAATGGATCCCATTCCAATTAAAGCATCCTTTTTAATATGACAGCTATGTAAAATAACTTGATGCCCAACTGTAACATCATCTTCTAAAATAAGAGGATACTGAGGGCTTTGGTGGAGTGTACATTGGTCTTGTACATTTACTCGGTCTCCGATTATTGTTGGTGACACATCACCACGGATGACTGTATTAAACCAAATACTTGATTCCTCGCCAACGGAAACATCGCCTGTAATCGTAACATAGTCAGCGATAAAAGCACTACTCGAAATTTTCGGATTTTTTTCTTTGTAAGGATATATCATGTAAAGTCTTCCTTTCCTAGAGACTAGTTTTAGTGTATCAAATTATGAGAAAGAGTGAAATGGAGGAGGTCCGTATGTGGAATTATGAAGCAGAGGAAGCGAAAGCTGTCATTGTTATCGTGCACGGCGCAATGGAATATCACGGACGTTACGAAGCCGTTGCGGAAATGTGGAATCATATCGGCTACCACGTCGTGATGGGGGACCTTCCGTCACATGGAACGACTTCAAGAAATAGAGGACATATTGATTCATTTGATGAATACATAGAGGAAGTTAAATTATGGGTGAAAGAAGCAAGAAAGTATAGGTTACCTATCTTTTTATTTGGTCATAGTATGGGCGGTCTTATCGTCATTCGTATGATGCAAGAAACGAAGAGAGAGGATGTAGATGGTATTGTTTTAAGTTCGCCATGTTTAGGTGTAGCAGCTGGACCTTCTGCTCCACTTCAATTTGCTTCAAAAATATTAAATGTTGTGGCTCCAAAATTGCAATTTGCAACGAATCTTACGGTGGAAATGTCAACAAGGAATCATGAAGTGAGAGATGCAATGGAGAATGATTCATTGTTCTTGCGCAAAGTATCAGTACGTTGGTATAGTGAATTGATTAAGTCTATCGAAATTGCTCATAAAAAAATAGACGATTTTCCAGACGTTCCGCTCTTGCTAATGCAAGCATGTGAGGATAAACTTGTAGATAAAACACGTGTCCGCATGTGGTTTGATAATGTTAAAATAGGTGATAAGGCATATAAAGAATGGCCGAATTGTTATCACGAGTTATTAAATGAGTATGAGCGTGATGAAATTTTGAATTATATTCAGTCATTTACTGAAATACATGTCAATAATATAGTAAAAACAAACAAATAAATCATTATTTGTACATTTAATAGAGGAGATGAAGGAAGAAGTGAACGTACCGAGTAATCCCATAACGCTCATGGCGAAAGTATACCGTGATGTGTTTCCGGTTGTACACCATGAGCTAGCGATGTGGAAAGAGCGTGCCTACCATATTCCGAATGATGAGCTTCATAGTCAGGCAATCGCAAGTATTGAGCATAAAACGTTTCATTGTGAGGGTGGTGGCATTTTATCGCTGCTAGCAAATGAACACCGAGAGGAATGTATTCGTTTTATCGTAGCGTATCAAACAATCAGTGATTATTTAGATAATTTATGTGATCGCAGTACATCGCTTGATCCGAATGATTTTGCTGCGCTACATGAATCAATGTTAATGGCACTATCACCTGAAGTGGAAGGTGGCGGTAATTATTATCGTTACCGTGATGATCAAGATGATGGTGGTTATTTAGATGAACTTGTTGAAACGTGCCAAGATGTTTTAAAGAAAACGAAGCACTATGACAAAATTGCTCCTGTTCTTCATGAACTTGCTTGTTATTATTGTGATTTACAAATTCATAAACACGTGAAGTTAGAAGAAAGAGAACCGCGCCTGAAAACATGGTTTGAAGCACATAAAGAAAACTTACCTGAGATGAGCTGGTTTGAATTTTCAGCATGTGCCGGTTCTACGCTTGGAATTTTCTGCCTTGTAGCATATGCATTTCATGATGAATTACATGATGAAGATATTGCGAAAATTAGACAAGGATACTTTCCTTACGTACAAGGACTTCACATTTTACTTGATTATTTCATCGATCAAGAAGAAGACCGTATAGGCGGGGATTTGAATTTCTGTAGTTATTATGAAAACGAGCAAGCTATATTAGATCGTATGAAACACTTTGTAGAAGAAGCAGAGAAGAGCATTGGTGATTTACCTCATGCGAAGTTTCATCGTCTCATAAGCCGAGGATTACTTGGTATTTATTTATCAGACCAAAAAGTATCAGCACAAAAGAATATGCACAAAATGGCACGGCGCATTGTAAAATACGGAGGTCTCACTTCACGATTCTTCTATTGGAACGGGAAGATGTACCGAAAGAAAATGGCGCAGTGATGAAGAAAACCACTCATGTAGAGTGGTTTTTTTATTATGACCGTATTTTTGAAAATACATATATGAGAAGTTCAATTGCAAAAATAACTAAAACAGATAGTCCGAATAAAGGCATGACAGCGCCTAGTATAACCATCATGATAAAGAAAACGAATATACTTTTCTTATCTCTTTGTTTTGGAGGTGCTGCTAATTTTCCTTTCGGCTTTCTTGCTAACCACATTTTTATTCCGTAATAAATGAGAAGTAGTAGAGATAATGTCGTTAGTAAGCATAATATTTTATTTGGCCATCCGAATAAATGTCCTTCATGAAGCGGGATACCGTAAGTGAACCATTGTGCAAGTAATCCATAATCACGATAGTCCGTTTTTGAAATGAGTTCCCCGCTATATTGATCAAAGTAAGCTGTTATCTCTTCACTTGGTGCAACATGCATCCCTGTAATACCAGAACCGCTCGATTTCGAAACAGTGAATACACCTTTCGGATCAGCTGGTAGTGAAATAACATATGGCTTCTTTATTTCAATTCCTTTTTGTAATTCATCGACAGAAATTGCTTTCGGTTCATTTGAATTCGATTCAGGAGGAGCTTCTTTTCTTGTTGCCCACGGCAATTCTTTTACCTTTGATTCAGGCGGTGCCATGTACAATTTTGGATATCCGAGTGATTCATTAGAAGATGCAATTTTATAAATTTGGTTCCCCATAAATCCTGACCATGGCAATCCAGATGAGATTAGCAGAAAGAGAGGAATTGTAAATATAATACCGATAATAGAATGACGTCTTTTTGCTTTTTCTCGCTTATTGGATGATGGTGTGTTTTTAAATTGGCGTATACTCATGTACAATCCGGTTACGATTAAAAAGATTGTCCAGCATGCTGCAAGTTCTACAGTATAGTTGACGACAGTGCCACCAACTAAAAGAGAACTATGTAATTCCCTCATTATATTGGCAAACGTTTCACTTGCGTTTTGATCCCCAACAATTTGATTATTGCTATCTAAATACACATATTTTTGTTGCCAAGTATACTCATTTGCAATCGTAAGTCTCGTATTATAATCCCCATTAAACTCACTAATTTTCGCCACGCTATAATGTGGATATTTTTTCTCTGTTAAGGAAATAGAATCAGCCATCGAAATAGATTCTGTTTGAGCGCTCTTTCCAAAATATAAATCTTTATAGATGAAATCTTCAACTTCCTCCCGAAATAAATACCCAATTCCGCTCAGTGACAAAGTAATAAGAAGCGGCGTAATAAAAAGTCCAGCATAAAAATGCCAACGCCAAAAAATGTAATGAAGCGAACGATTTTGTTTCATACTTTCAGTTCCCCTAACCTTCCCTATATGAATAACTACTTATTTAATATAGCGAGATTAAGTGTGATTACTTTGAAAGAATTGTGAAGAAAGTTAAAAGTTTTTAGGGGTTTCAACATTTATAAATATTTCTTCTTATTTGATAAATACATCTCAACAACCGCTTTCGCAAGACATTGAGCAGAATCAACAAAATCCTCACTCGCCACCACATTCAAATCGGTACATGCGATAATTGCAGTATCTACTTCATCTTCCAACTGTAAAACGAGCGCATTCCATAATTCGCAAGCTTCTTCACTCTCTCCAGATTTAATCCAAGTAATAATTTGATTAATCATTTCCTGCCATTTTTTATGATGAATGTATTCTATATTACGTTTTGTAATCCCATCTTGGTAAATCCCAGCTTGAACAGTTGCTTCTGTTGCGAGAAGCGCAACTCTTTTTGTATTTTCAGGAATTGTTTTTAACGTTTCATCGACTATATTTAAAATCGGGATAGAAAGCGAACGCTGTAATTCTTCAAAATAAAGATGCGCCGTATTGCACGGCATAGCGATAAAGCTTGCGCCAGTACTTTCGAGTTTTTGTGCTCCTTCAATAATCGCTTTTTTCATCGCTTCGTGATCAATAGGGCGATCCATGTAAAACGGTGTTGGGCACGAGTAAATCATCATATGAGGAAAGTCCATATCATGTTTTGCTCCGTATATTGTTTGGCACCTTGCTACAACTATATCGACGAATGGTCCAGTTGATTTTGGTCCCATTCCTGCTAGTATTCCGATCATTGGTTTGTCTCCTTTAAGATTGTATATATCCATTATATAGGAGGATAACAAAAAGACGTGCAGTGAATGCACGTCTTTTTTTGTTACGTTTTGTCGAACAATCGATATATCCGAGAAATCGTTGATATATTGTAAGTTATGATAGATATA
>NZ_JAKUDW010000087.1:0-21707 GCF_022662595.1 Bacillus cereus group sp. BfR-BA-01524
GCTGAAGCGGATACCGATGAAATGTATATTGGTATCGGCTCTTTTTATGATAAAGAAAGTGATGAGTTTTTAGTATATGATTGGCGGGCACCTATTTCGAGTCTTTATTATGATTACACTTTAGGAAGGGCACAGTATAAAGCGCCTATTGGTACGATTTCAGGCGATTTGCTTCTAAAACGTCAATACATGATTCGAAACGGAACGATTCAAAGTATGTTTGATACAGGTGTGACGATAGGTGATGAATTATTACAAGAAGTACTTGGACGCAATGCAAGTGAACAAATGAAAAGTATTGTAGCGACAATACAAAGGGAACAAAATCAAATTATTCGAAATGATAAAAGTGATGTGTTAATTGTGCAAGGGACTGCTGGGAGTGGGAAAACTTCAGCAGCACTGCAGCGTGTTGCTTATTTATTGTATCGTTACCGCGGGATAGTTCATGCGGATCAAATTTTACTGTTTTCTCCGAATGAGTTGTTCAATAGTTATATCGCGAATGTTTTACCAGAGCTTGGGGAAGAGAATATGCAACAAACGACTTTCCAATCGTATGTGGAACATATGATTGGAAAAAGCTTTACTGTAGAAGATTCATTCGCGCAGTTAGAATACGTTTTAACGAAAAAGCATGAAAGTACGTATGAAACTAGAGTGAAAGGAATTCGGTATAAATCCTCAGTTGAATTTATGGGACTACTTGAGAAATACGCGAGAAGCTTAAGTGAAAAAGGTTTACACTTTCATGATGTTACATGTAAAGGTGAAGTGCTCATAGAGGCAAAATCCATATGTGAATATTTTTATAGTTTAGATATTTCTATTGCTATACCGAATCGAATGCAACTTACAATGGAATGGATTCTTCAGAAGTTACATGAATTTGAAAAGATAGAAGCGAAAAAAGATTGGGTGGAACGAGAAATTCAGTATTTAAATAAAGAAGATTACAATCGCTTATATGAAAAATTAGAGAAAGATAATCAATTTGATTATTATGAGAAGGAACATGAGCTATTAACGAAATATGTAGTGAAGAAACATTTTCGTTCGTTACGTAGAAAGGTGAAAAAATATGCTTTTATAAATCATACTGCGATTTTTGAGCAGTTATTTGAAAGCATTCAGAAAGATCTTTTCGTACCAAATTGTTGGGAAGATATATGTAAGCAAACGGTGAAGCGTTTGAAGAACAAACAACTAGCAAATGAAGATGCTACGCCGTATTTGTTTTTAAAAGAATTACTGGAAGGGTTTAAAACGAATCATCTTGTGAAGTTTGTATTCGTTGATGAAATGCAAGATTATACACCTTTTCAATTAGTATTTTTAAAACGACTATTTCCGAAGGCGAGATGGACGTTACTTGGTGATTGTAATCAAAATATTTTCTCTCATGATCTTAATAGAGAGAACAATATCGTCTCCACATTATTTGCAGATCGTAAGGTAGAAATAGTCCAGCTTAACCGTAGTTATCGATCGACAAAACCGATAATTGAATTTACAAAGTGTATGATTTTAAATGGAAATGATATTGAAGCTTTTAACAGGGATGGTAAGAAGCCCGTTTATATACAAGTAAGTGATGAACGAGAGCGTGTAGAGAATATGGTGCTTAAGGTGAAAGAGTTAAAAGAAAAAGAACATAAAACAATTGCAATCATTTGTAAAACAAATGAAGAATGTATGAAAGTGATAGGGCTAATAGGGGATACATTACATGCCCATCTTATGCAACAAGAGAATACAACTTATGAGAAAGGCGTTGTTGTTATTCCAGCTTATTTGGCGAAAGGGATAGAGTTTGATGTTGTTATTATATTTGATGCTTCTAAATCCAGCTACTATAGAGAGTCTGAACGCAATTTGTTTTACACAGCATGTACGAGGGCTATGCATGAATTATATGTATATTATGCTGGAGAACTAACGGAATTCCTGACGCATGTTCCAGAAAAATTATATATAAGGGAGAAATGTTAGATGACGAATCAATATAATATTTTTCAAAATTGTAGTAAGGAAGTTGCGTTGGTATTACCAATTCCGAAGTATGTAAAATTAGTACGGGAACATAATGAATTACGTGACGGTGTGAATGTTGCCATTCAGCGTTATCAAGCAGAGGAGCCGTTACATTACGGCGGTGCTCACATTACAATTATTACTTCTCAAAATGGTAAGCGTTTATTAAGCTATACGAGTATGATGCCGGTATACGCTAATACATTACCTCATAAAGATGAGGCGGAAAAAATAGCGATGGATGTAATGGAAAAGGTTGATCAACAATATGCAAGTGGTTTAACTTTACTACGCATAGAAAAACAAACGAGACAGTATAAAGAGGAAAGAGAAATTGTTACTTTCCCTGTTTTGTGGGTGAAAATGATGCATCATAACGGCAGTTTCAACTGGGTAACAATTGGCGGAGAAGGACAAATCATTGAATTTGAGCGCGAAGTACGCTGGGATTATATGATGAGCCGCCGTCAGACAGAAATGTGGTATTACGATGATTGGGTATTGGCGCGTACGGGGAAAGGGCCACAATTAATGGCGCCAGCTGCTTTAGCGTAAAGATTATCTCTTAAAATAATATTCACAAATTTCAATAGGTTTGATATGATTAAATTCGACAAGTTAATAGAGGCCGGAGATATTTGAGAAAAGCCATAAATTTATTTAAGGATACAGGAGTGTATTCTAAATAATTTATGGCTTTTTTTATTGAATGAACCGTGCATAATAGGGAGTTACATGTGAAAAGGAGGGCTATAGAGATTAAATAGGATAATACTAGTTTTCTATATTAAATAATATAGAGAAAGTATAATTGTAAGATTGGAATTTTAATATAGGTTTATAAAAATAATGAAAGTATGTTTTCTATTTCGTGTAAATCTCATTAGCTTGTTGAAATTTGCAACGTAGGAAGGGTTTGAAGGATGAGAAAAATTATTAGCGTATTAGTTATTTTCTTTACGATGGGAAGCATCTTTGCTGGGGGAGCTGTTCATGCAAAGTCAGAAGGAAAGCATGAGTGGAATACGAATAAGTTTTTAAATATTGCACATCGCGGAGCAAGTGGACATGCACCTGAGCATACTTTTGCTTCTTATGATTTAGTGAAAAAAATGAAAGCGGATTATTTAGAGTTAGATATTCAATTAACAAAGGATGGTCAATTAATTGCAATGCATGATACAGCAGTTGATCGCACTACAAATGGAACAGGCGAAGTACGTGATAAAACGTTAAGCGAAATAAAGAGTTTAGATGCTGGATCATGGTTTAATAAAGCGTATCCAGAAAAGGCTAAGCAAGAGTATGTTGGGCAAAAGGTTCCAACTCTTGAAGAAATCTTCCAAAAGTATGGAAGAAGTATGAAGTATTATATTGAAACAAAATCACCAGATGTGTATCCAGGAATGGAAGAGAAATTGTTGGCGTTGTTACAAAAATATAATTTAGTAGGTCAAAACATGTCTTCTAGCCGTGTTATGATTCAATCATTTAGTAAAGATAGTTTGAAAAAGATTCATAGTATGAATGAAAATATTCCGTTAGTTCAATTGCTTTGGTATTATCCAAATGAAAACAATGAAATTGTCGAATGGTCTGGCATTACACATGAACCGAAAAGTGTAACAAATGATGATTTTCAAGAAATTAAAAAGTATGCAGCTGGTATTGGACCAAACTTACGTAATGATAACGGAGAACTAATTATTGATGAGGCATATATGAAAATGGCTAGGAAAAATGGACTGTTAATTCACCCTTATACAATTAATGAGAAACCAGATATGAGACTGTTAATCAAATGGGGTGCTACAGGAATGTTTACAAATTATCCGGATCGATTACATAGTGTATTGAAGGGGAAATAAGTGAAAAAGGGTATACCAGTGTTTTAGGTATACCCTTTTTAATTTAATTCCCCGATAAACAGAATCTCTTTTTCATAGAATTCATCTTCATCATAAATAATTTCTTGAAAGTGAAGCGTTTTGAAGGAATGACAAACTGACATTTCCCATGTCTCCCCAAAATCAATTTCATTTGAAAGAAGAATCCATTTTTGAAATTCACTATTTCTATTAAAGAAATTATGAAAGTAGTCCTCATTTTTAAATATAATGATTTGCGAATCCCACAAATTATTTATAGAAATCAAAACAACAACTCGATATGTATGTGTATTGCTCGGTTTCATATTTATTAAATGATTTGCTTGATTTAATAAGGTTTGAATACATAATCGCTTTACTTTTCTAGGTGTTTTACGAGAGTCAATAAAAGCTTGCGAAACTGGCAATAGCATATTCCAATATTCATCGTTATAGAAAGTAGAAGGGAACGTTTTTGAATGTTCCTCAATTCGCTTTATCATAGTGTTTGTTTTTCGTTTCATACCACGTATTTTCTTTTCACGCATTGAGAGTCATCTCCATAAATTTTTGTAATGCAGCAGAGTGATATATATCTTTTCTAGTAATAAAAGTAGTAGGAACTTTTTTGAAGCTATTTGGCAAAGGATTGAATGATATGTCATGTTTATGACCATTTAAAATAGACTTCATCATAATTGCTACGCCCATACCTGATTTTACACATGCGAGTATCGCTTCAATTGTTCCAAACTCTAATACTCGTTTAGGTGAAATTCCTTCTTCTTGAAGCCAATTTTCTAATAAATTTCTATAATAGCACCCGTGACTAAATGCAAGTAAATTCATGTCTCCTATGTCTTTAAAGGAAGATAAAGGCTTTTTGCTAATGAGAACTAATTCTTCTTCACGAAATATATTTGTATGAAGTTCAGCATGCTGAGTAGAGCCAGCTATAAACGCTCCGTCCAGTTTTCGTTCTATTACAAACCTAATCAATTGTTCCGTCGTATTTGATTCTAAAATCAATTCGACTTTTGGGTATTTCTCATAATAGGCCGTTAATATAGATGGAAGTCTTAAAGCGGTTGTAGATTCTGTACATCCAATTTTTAAAGTGCCCCTTGGTTCGATCCCATTACTTTGAACTGCTTTAACAGATTCATCCATTAAGTGGATAATTTGTTTAGCGTATGTTAATAAAATCTCACCGTTAGAAGTTAAAGTTACACCTTTTCCGTTTCGGTAAAATAAAGGTACACCTAATTCCTTTTCTAGTTGTTTCATACGCATTGTTACGCCAGACTGTACGTAGTTTAAATTTTTAGCTGCGTGAGATATGTTTTTTTCTTTCGCAACTTCGTAAAATACAGTTAAATCTTTTATATCCAAGTATCATCCCTCCATAAAAGGTATCATTTTTTTTGATGGATTACATGATAAATCTTTATTTTATATGATATCAGAACTTTCATACAATGGAAGGGGATGGAGGGATTATTGTGTTGATGGAAGAAAGGGTGAATAGTACTTATAAGTGGGTTATGTTAATTTTAGCGACAGTTGCTCAAACAACAGCGACCCTTATAACGTATGGTGTTGGATCATTTGGTTTATTTTGGAAAGAAGAATATGCACTTACGAATACGGAGGGTGGATTGTTAGTAAGTGTTGTAAATATAGGACCGCTATTTTGTATGCTTTTTGTTGGGCGGCTACTTGATCAATACAATGAAAAGTTGTTAATTTCGATAAATTCATTTTTACTAGGAGGTTCGTTTTTACTGACTAATATGGTCAACGGATTTAATGGGTTACTCTTTGTACTTTTATTAGTAGGAACATTTTATAGTGTTTCGCAGCCAGGAGGAAGTAAGGTGATAATGAAGTGGTTCCGAAAAGAAAATCGTGGGTTAGCGATAGGGATTAGACAAGCTGGTATACCGATTGGTGGCACGTTAGCGGGAGTATTAATCCCGTTTCTTACAATAAAATATAATATGGCTTATGCGGTAAATAGTATTGCATGCATTTGTATAATTGGAGGGTTTTTATTTTTTATATTTTATAAGGAACCATATATTCAGGAGAAAGTTAAACAAGAACGTATTAAACTTTCTTTTTGGATGCAGTTAAAAGAAGTGATGTGTAAAAAAGAGTTGTATGCAATTTATATAACTGGTATTTGTATGATTTCATTGCAAATGGTGTTAGTTGGACATTTTATAAAATTTTTAGTAACAGAACAATCAATTACACCAATTTTAGCCGGAAAAGTATTTTCCGTTATGTTCTTTTCTGGAATGGTTGGTAGGGTTATATTAGCAGCTACTAGTGATTTGTTTTATAAGGGGAATCGGCGGACCCCTTTATTTATAACTGTTTGTATTTCTATTTTCTTCATTCTAATATTAGTAATGAGCATACATACAATAACGAATGTATTGTATGGTGTAAGTGCATTGTTAGGGTTCTTTTCAATTGGATGGTTTAGTCTTTTTATAGCTGAAGTTTCAGAATCAGCAAGTGAAGAATCGGTAGGGATGACAGTGAGTTTTGCACTTACATTAAATCAAATTGCCATTATTGTTGCGCCTGCTTTATTTGGTTATATTGTAGATAAGAAGGGATATACGTACGCGTGGTTATGCATAGTTGTATTACTAACTATTTCAGCGGTTAGCTTATATAGGAAGTATAGAAAATGAAGGAATGTTAGCAATGTAAATTTTTTATGAAGAAAGTCTAAAGAAATGTTGAATGAGCGACATTTCTTTTTTTATTTGTTGTATAATCAAAATGTAAATGAGATTCGTTTTCAATTTCGTTCATTACCTCTTTTGAAATTACCTGTAATTTTAGCCATAATTAGCTGTTTTTCTTTATCGTTATTTGCATGATTTATTTTATTTAAAAATTTTTCAGCATCATTTCCTTTTAATGTTATAATTTGTTTTCCGTAATATTCAATTGATACCATGTTGTTTTTTGTTATCCGATAATGAAACATCTTATCATCTAAACGATTGCGTTTATCGGTATTTTTCATATTACATCTCCATTCTTTTTAGTATATAACAAATGTTACAAAAGAATTTGAAATTATAGTGTAATGCATCCGATTGTATGTTGGAAATTTTGCAAGAAAGAAATACAATAGAGAGTAGTAAAAATTGAAAATGAGAAAAAGGAATCTAGTTTTAACAGAGTGAATATTAAATAATATTATAATATACTTGATAATTAAAAGATATAAAATAGAATGGATCTACGTTAAGTGAAACTAGATAAAAGAGGGTTCCTAGTATGTTAAAGAAATGGTTAATCGTTTTCTT
Organism: Bacillus cereus group sp. BfR-BA-01524; assembly: GCF_022662595.1. Lineage (NCBI taxonomy): Bacteria > Bacillati > Bacillota > Bacilli > Caryophanales > Bacillaceae > Bacillus > Bacillus cereus group sp. BfR-BA-01524. The sequence goes on from NZ_JAKUDW010000087.1 coordinate 7,238, forward strand.
TATTTTTGCTGTTTTTTGTGGAAGTGTTGTTACACTAATACATGCAAATAAAGGAAAAAAATATGATGCAAAGGCATTTTCTAATGTAAATAGTAAGCAAAAAGATGTTAAGCAGGAAGTTGATGCGAATGAGAAAAAGCGTTATGAAATTGCAGCTGGAAAACTAGATCAGTACTTAAAAGATAAAGGATTTAATGGGAGTGTTCTTGTAGCAAGTAAAGATCATGTCATTTTACGAAAAGGCTACGGTTATGCGAATGTGAAAGATCAAGTATTAACGACGCCAAGAACGAAATATCGCATTGGGTCTATTACGAAAACAGTAGTTGCAATATCTATTATGCAACTAAAAGAAAAAGGGAAGTTGAACATTGAAGACAATGTAAATAAATATATCCCATCGTTTCCGGCAGATAAAAACATTACGTTACGAAACTTGTTAACACATACGTCTGGATTACCAGAACAGGGACAAGGTAGTGTTGACGCAGCATCACGGTTAAAATTAGTAACATGGATTGGGGCACAAACGTTACAATTTCCAGCAGGGACAGGATGGAAATATACAGATTATAATTATATGGTGCTTGCATATATTGTAGAAAAAATATCGAATAAACCACTTGCTGAATATGTGAAAGAAAATATTTTGACTCCTGTTGAAATGCATGAATCTGGAATGGGCGCAACACTCCCAGAAGATATTTTCTTAGCAGAAGGGTATACGAAAAAAGATAATAAGTTAATAGCCACGCCTCGCTTAAAAATGAACTGGCTGTATGGTTGTGGTGAAATGTATACGACTGTTGAAGATATGAAAAAGTTAGATGAAGCTATTATGGATGGTAAACTACTTTCTAAACAAAGTGTATCAGATATGTTTTCTGCATCACCTGCAAGAAAATATGGATTTAGTTTCTATATTTACCCAGATTATTATCATAACCACGGTGTATTAGCTGGCTGGAACACTTTTAATAATTTTAACTGGGATAAACGAACATTTGTCATATTATTTTCTAACGTCCAAAATGGTATGAATGATGCATTTAATCAAGAATTTAGGAAAATGGCGAATGATTTAATAGAAGGAAAATAATTATAAAAAATCGGTATTGATATGTAATTATCAATACCGATTTTTTTATTTTGTAAAGTTTTACTTACTGAATAAAGTGAAACTTTAATTAGTGGGGTGTGTTCATCTCCCACCTAACTTCTTTGCTTCCACTGAATTTTGAGGTGGGGGTCTTACTGCCCATAAATAGCGGGATAAATAGGTAAAAAAGGTGATTGGCATTTGAATAAATCTAAATAGGTAGTTAAATGATAAGTAATGCAAAGAACAATTGGTAATTTTTACATTGATAAAAAAGCTTGAGCTTCACACTATGTGAAGCTTTACATTATTGGAGACAAGAACAGGAGGTTGAAAAAATGAAAAAGGCAATAAAGTTTTGTTTAATAGCTACATTATCTACAACGATTATTAGTGGATGCTCTTTTGAGGGTAACAATGAAAATGTTAAAGGGAAAGAAGGAGAAAAAGTAGAGGTACAGAAAAATGCTGGGAAATATACGATGCCAGATGAAAAAGATAAACATGAAGGTACATGGCTGCAATGGCCACATGAGTACACATATGGCGAAGAGTATAAGCAGGAAGTTGAACCTATTTGGGTTAAGATGGCAAGTGCTTTAACTGAGGGTGAGAAAGTCCACATTGTTGCATATGACCAGGAAGAAAAAGAAAGAATCAATAAGCTTTTAACAGATGAAGGGTTAAATATGGAGAAGATTGATTTCTTTATCGCGCCTACTGATGATGTATGGGCAAGGGACAGTGGACCAATTTTTGTTTATGACAGCAACAAAAATCTCAAAATATTAGATCCAGCATTTAATGGTTGGGGGAAGAAGACACCTTATAAAAATGATGCTCAAATACGTAAGAATGTTAGTAAGCAATCAGGAATTGAAAGAATTGATTGGGGAAAATTTGTCCTTGAAGGCGGCGCAATTGAATTAGACAGCAATGGGACTGCGTTATTAACTCGAAGTGCGGTAACGAATAAAAATAGAAATCCTGATTTATCAGAAAAGGAAATTGAAAAATATATAAGTGATCTTGGGGTATCAAACTTTATTTGGTTAGATGGAGTACCTAATTTAGATATTACGGACTTTCATATTGATGGATTTGCTAAATTCCATAATAAATCTACCATTGTAACGATGAAAGAAGATGACCTAGCTGAATGGGGTTTATCCAATAAAGATATGGATACATTGTTAGATGCCAAAAATGCTTCAGGACAGAAATATAAGTATGAATACTTGCCGCTTAGTAAAGAAAAGGTTGCTTTAGAGAATGGAAAAACTCTCGATTATAAGGGATCGTATATCAATTATTATATTGGGAATACAGTTGTATTAGTGCCTAATTATAATGATCCGAATGATAAAATCGCAAACGATACGATTCAGAAGTTATACCCAGATCGTAAAGTAGTCGGTATTGATGTGAGAGAGTTGTATAAAAACGGCGGTATGATTCATTGTGTGACACAACAACAACCAATTGCATTGAAGTAATTAATTGTAATTTCGTTGTGCTGCTATATAGACAAAATAGGTGAAATCTTATCTTTACCTATTTTGTCGTTCCTTATTATTTGTAAAAATAAAAATTAAATATAATGATAATTGAATTGTAGTGTATGTTCGCTTTTCGTTTTATATGGTAAAGGAGAAAAATGTTTGTGTTAAAGAATTTTAAAATAGTGTTTTCGTATTTCCCTATCGTTTTACAGTACATTTTAAATGTAGCTTTAATTTGCTTAGGGGTTGTTCTAAGTGTATTTCTTATGAAAGAAGTCATTCAGTTTATACAAGAACTGAAATTGGATGGTAATGAATCTAGTTATCATTTAATTGATAGTATCGTCGTATTCTTTCTGTACTTCGAATTCATCGTAATGATTATAAAGTATTTTCAAATGAATTTTCATTTTCCATTACGATATTTTATATATATAGGTATAACAGCTATTGTTCGTCTTATTATTATAGATGACGATAGTCCGTTAGATTTATTGTTATATGCCTGTGCAATTTTTGTATTAATTAGTGCGTTGTTCATTGCGAATTCTAAAATGATGCGTCGGGATTTAGAATAGTGAACATTTGTTGTTGAATTAAATAAGATATTTTATCTTTTTGAAAAAAGGAGTAACAGTATTGAAAGAAATAATCTTAACCAGCCTCATAATGATAGGATTTATGATTCTATTATTTAATTGTATACTTTCATGATTTAAAAGAATAAAAGGTTAATAGAGAAAGAGGTTTTTGTAAATATGGTTCATTACAATAATCAAAATAGTTTACATCAAATATTTACATTAAAAGGGACAATTATAAGAGATATTTTCCCGCAAATCGTATTATATACGTGTATTTCAACGATAGTAGCTGTGATTAATTATTACTATACAGAAATAAATATAAATCAGACTCCCTGGGTAATCGTCGGAGGAGCTTTAGGATTACTATTAGTGTTTCGTACGAATACTGCCTATGATCGGTACTGGGAAGGTAGAAAGCTGTTTGGCACGATTGGTGCTTGTACTAGAAATTTAGCAATTAGTTTTTTGTGTCATTGGGATTCTAAAGGGAAGAGTATGGAGCAGGAAAAAATAAAATTTTTACATCTATTAATTGCATTTCCAAAGTTAGCGAAAGGACACTTGAGAGAGGAAAAAGATTTATCTGAAGTGAAATCATTGCTTGCTGTCTGTTCTGAGAAGGAAAAAGCATTTTTGGTTGAGTCCAATCATTTACCGATTAGTATAGTTTTTATGTTAAAAACTATACTATCAAAAGGTTTGAAAACGGGGCAAATTCATCCAAATGCGATAATTAGTATGGAAACGGATTTGAATACGTTACTTACATCTGTGGGGGGATGTGATCGTATCAAAACAACACCTATTCCTTTTGCATATTTTGCTCATATAAAAATTTTATTGATTATATTTTGTGCGACTTTACCGATTGGTCTTGTTGATAGTCTCGGCTGGTTTACAGTACTTGCGACTACGTTTATAAGTTTTGCATTCATAGGTATTGAAGCAATAGGGGTTGAAATTGAAGATCCCTTTGGTCAGGATCCAAATGATCTTCCGCTAGAAGGAATTTGTATAGGAGTAGAAGCGCATTTAGTGAATCTATATAATCAAAACGATCTATTAGAAGTAATGGGTTTGAATCGTGATAAAAAAATCATTTAATCATTTATTGTTGTTTTAAAATAGGTTATTTAAAAAACTTGTCAAGAGTCAATTTAAGGCTTAACGTCAGCTTTATATTTTTTATATAAATATATAATATTTCTCCATGCTATAATCCATTCATGAAATGTACATGTTGCATGAGTTGTAATGAAAAAAGATATAAATTTAGGAATAGTTTGCTTTGTGAAATCAGTTATGTAACTACTATTAAAAAGCGAGGTAAATAATATGGAACAAAAACATAATGGCATTATTTTTACTGCAATACCAGACGAATCGAATGAATATTATCAACCATTTTATGAAGACTTGATTTACTTTAATGAATGTTTAAATGAAAAGAAATCAATTGCGGATCAACTTATATCTTTATCTGTTGAAGAACAAGACTTTCATACGAGCTGTTTTGAGTATGATGATATTTGGCTAAGAGATGTTGCACCGGTTGTCACAAATCATCTAGTTAAATTTAAATATCGACCAAATTATTTGCCAGATGATCAAGGGCGATATTTAGATCAACAATTTAATAAATGGTTGAAAAAGAATGACTTTGAATATGTAAAATCCCCATTAATATTAGATGGTGGTAATCTTATTTGGAATAAAAAAGATACCGTAATATTAACAGAACGTATATTTGATGATAACGATGATTGGACAGAAGAGGAAATTATTGAGCAGTTAGAATGTGATTTAGATGTGAGTCGAGTTATTATTATTCCTGCTGAAGAAGGGGATGTACTAGCACACGCAGACGGAATGGTTAAATTTATTGATGAACATACAATGTTTATTAGTGATTTTTTAGGGGATCATGAATTTAGATATAGTGTTCAAGAGATTATTCAAGAACAAATGCCAGAAGCTGCATTTATAGTTGTTCCTTCATCATATACAGAGAAAGGACAATATGATCAAGAGATAGCATCGGCAAAAGGGTTGTATATAAATATGTTAGAATCATGTGATGCTCTTTATGTTCCTAAGTTTGGACTAGCTAAAGATGAGGAAGTTTTACGATATATTCAACAGTATACGGAGAAGCAAGTTATTCAAATTCATGTAGGAGAAATATCAACAATGGGAGGCGCAATGAATTGTTTAACATGGTATTGTCCAAGTCATTTGTTACCTTCAAAAATGAGAAGATTAAAAAATCAGAATGAAGATTTTTCAATGAAGAAGATTTTTGATTGGTTTTAATAAATAAGTAATGAAAAGAAAATATATTCAAGGAGTATTGATATGTATACCATCGCTGAGTTTTCTCGGATTTGTAAAATGAGTACGCGGATGTTAAGACATTATGACAAAGAGGAGATATTAAAACCGGTATATGTGAATCCGGTTAATGGGTATAGGTATTATGAACAAGGGCAGTTGGAAGTAGCGTTGAAAATCAAAAAGCTAAGGGAGTATAAATTTCCTCTTCCAAAAATTAAAATTGTTTTGCAGTCATCAGATCAAGATTCGTTTGTTCAACATATACAATCACAAATTATCGAGTTGTCTCATGAAGTGAAGCAAAATTTACAGGTTATTTCAGAAATGAATGAAATGGTAAAGGTGAATAGTAGTCTAAATATTGCTCGTCATAGAAATTACGATATATTAATGGGAATGAGGAATGAAGTAACGATAATTACTCAAAGAGTAAAAATAGATATAGATGATATGGATGATTATTTTTATGACTTATATGAAGAGGTACAAAAAAATGATTTTCAAATAGTCGGTTCGCCATCTGCAGTCTTTTATGATGAAGAATATATTCCAAGTAACAGTGATATTGAATTAAGAATCCCGGTTATGCAGGGGAATGATGAAGACGTAGTACAAGAATATGAAATGAAAAAACTAAGTCCACATCAAATCGTTACTACTATGCATTATGGAAGTTACGACTATATAGGTTACGCTTATATAGCGTTAGAAGAATGGGTTGAAAAAAATGGGTATGTAATAGTTAATTCGCCATATGAGGTTTATATAAAGGGACCTGAATGTGATTGTTTAGCAGAAGAGTATGTGACACAAATTTGTTTTTTAGTTACGAAAATAGAATGAGAATAAGGATTGACATTAACATTATGTCAATCCTTATTCTATGTACGAAAGCAATTTATCATAATAAAAAGGAGAGAGAATATGAGAAGAACAATCATGATTATTTGTCTAGTTCTAAGTATGGTATGGATTTCGGCATGTACTTCTAGAGTAGGAGAAGGTGAGAGTGGTAGCGCTGTACTACCTAATCAGTTACCTAAAAGTGTAGTGTTTAAAAATGGTACAATCTATACTTCAAATGAAAAGCAAGATATCGTAGAGGCTGTAGCCGTTAAAGAGGGGAAAATTACATTTGTTGGTTCAAACAAGGATGTAGAGGCATTTATAAATGAAGATACGAAAGTGGTGGATTTAGAAGGACGTTTTATCCTCCCTGGTTTTGTGGACAATCATAATCATATATTTGAAGCGAAATCACCAGCAGCAGGAAATTGTAGTGTTTCATCAGATGCTTCTCTGCAAAAACAACGCTCGTATTTAAAGGCTTGTAAAAAAGGTGTGAAAGATGGCGAATGGATAAGTGGAACGGGATTCAGTTTGGAAGAGCTGTTAAAAGATATGGACGAAAAATCAGAACAACAAACCCCATTACAAGTTCTTGATGAGTTATTTCCTAATAATCCAGTATTAATTATGGAAAGAACGTCCCATTCTGTATGGGTTAATTCAAAGGCACTCGAGTTAGCTGGAATAAATAAAGATACGAAAGATCCACAAGGTGGAAGGATTATTCGGGATTCCGAGACAGGAGAACCGTTTGGTATTCTTTATGATACAGCAGGAGATATCGTGATGGAAAAAGCATGGAACTCTCAACCAAATCTCTTTGAAAAAAATTATGAAGGTTTGTTAGACGGTTTAGATGAGGTTGCGAAGAATGGTATTACTACAGTTGGTGATGGACGTCTTTATTGGAAGCGAGGTTGGTTAGAAGTTTGGAATAAAGTAAATGACGAAAAAAAGCTAACAACGCGAGTAGTACTTCGTCCATGGGTATATCCAAATTTAAATGAAACAGAACAAATGGAGTATTTCCAAAAAATTAAACGTGATGATCTGTCATCCCGCATGCTTATTAATCAAGTGAAAATGTATAGTGATGGAATTAGTATTAATAGTACTGCAAAAACACTAGAAAAATATAAATTTGAGTGGTTTAAAGGAACCCCGTATGGCTTGAACTATATTCCGGAAGAAAAAATGAAATGGTGGTTAACAGAGCTTAATAAAATTGGTTACGGTGCACTCATTCACACAATTGGTGATGGTGGGGTAAGAGAGAGTTTAAATGCGATTGAAGCAGCGAAAAAAGAAGGCGCAAAACAGCCGTATACACTTACGCATGTGGAAATGGTAGAAGATAGTGATATAGATCGTTTTGCTAAATTAGGTATTAGCGCTGATTTTCAAGTAGGTCATGATTTTGCGGAAGATCCAAAACAAAGCTGGGCAAGTACGTATTTTACAAATCAGCAAATGAAACGAATTATGCCGTTAGGGCGAATTTGGAAAACCGGTGCGAATGTATCACTTAGTAGTGATTGGGATGTAAATGAACTGAATCCGCTTGTGACGATTTCGAATGCATTAAGCATTGATGAAAAGGGTTTGTCTGATGTATACGCAGCTATTGATGCTTATACAATTAAGCCAGCGAAAGCATTAGGGCTTGATAATATAACTGGCTCGATAGAAGTTGGAAAATCAGCTGATATGATACTACTAAATGAAGATATTACTAAAATGAGTGCCGATAAGATTCCAAATGCGAAAGTATTAGTGACGGTTTTACAAGGAGAAGTAGTGTATCACAAGGCGAAATAAAGAGTCACCTTATAAAGTTGCTACAAGTAAATGAAGATATTCCTGTTGACCTTAACACGATGTCAAAGTATAGACTGTACGTACATTCATATAAGGGGTGAACACGTATGAGAAATATAGAAAATAGTTTGTTTTATATGCCTGCGGAATGGGAGAAACATGAAGGTACATGGCTCCAATGGCCACATGATAAAGCACATAGAGGTGAAGGTTATAGAGCTAAGTTAGATGATATTTGGATATCGATGGCAAAGGAGCTTCACTATGGAGAAAATGTCCATATTGTTGTATGTGATGAAGAAGAGAAAATACATGTCCAATCGAAGTTAATGGAAGCTAATGTAAATATGGATAAAATTGATTTCTTAATTCAAGAAACTGATGATATTTGGATAAGAGATAACGGACCAATCTTTGTAACGGATAAGGAAGGGAATCGCTGCCTAACGCACTGGATATTTAATGGTTGGGGAAATAAATATCCGTACGAAAAAGACGCTAATATTCCGAATAAAATAAGTGAAATGTATCGCATTCCAAAAGTTGAATCTAGTGTCTGTCTAGAGGGCGGGGGAATTGAGATAAACGGAAACGGGACCTTAATGGCGGCGAAAACGTCTATTATAAATGAAAATCGAAATCCCACACTAAGTCAGAAAGAAATTGAAATGGAGTTAACGAAATATTTAGGAGTAACGAATTTTATATGGATAACTGGTATACGCGGAGAAGATAATTATGATGAAGATACGGATTATCATATTGATGGCGCGGCACGGTTTGTAAATGAAAATACGATACTGTATGAATATGATCCTTTCGGTGAAGGAGAGCCATACCTTTTGGAGGCGTACGAAAAGCATTATCAAGAATTGCGACGAGCGAAAAATATAGATGGAAAGCCATTTCAGCTCATTCCAGTACCAGTAACAAGAAAAGTGGTAAAAGAAGCAGACTGTAAGGGTTCATATTTGAATTTTTATATTGGTAATGAAGTCGTATTAGTTCCTGTATATGGCGATGAACATGACAAGTTAGGGCTGCAAATTATTGAAGGTCAGTTTCCAGGAAGAAGAATTGTCGGTATTTATGTGAATGAATTGTATGCGTATGGTGGTATGATTCACTGTGTGACGCAGCAGCATATAGAATAGAGTAATTCAAATGAAAAAGCATGCAGAGCATATACTCTGCATGCTTTTTATAATGCTGAAAACTCCTCAACAAGTTGAGTGAATTGTTTCAATGCACTTTCAATCGGTTCTGGCGTAGTTAAATCAACACCAGCTTTTTTCAATAGGTTTAGTGGATAATCAGAACTTCCACCTTTCAGGAATTCAATATAATTTTTCTGAGCATTCGGATCACCGCTTAATAGTTTATCAGCGATTTGAATGGCAGATGCGAATCCAGTTGCATATTTGTATACGTAAAACGGGCGGTAGAAATGAGGGATTCTAGCCCATCCGTATTTTACTTCTTCATCAAATACAAGTGAATCACCGTTATATTCTTTAAATAGTTTTTCATAAATTTCACTGAAGACTTGTGCATTTAATGGTTTACCTTGTTCCGCCATTTCATGTGTGATTTTTTCAAATTCTGCAAACATAATTTGTGTAAAGAAAGTACCTTTGAATTTTTCAATAAAATGGTTAACTAAATGGTTACGCACGTTCGTTTCTTTTGCTTCTTTTAATAAATAGTGAATTAATAACACTTCATTTACTGTAGAAGCGACTTCTGCCACAAAGATAGAATAATGTGCAGAAATTCTTGGTTGGTATCCATGTGAATAGTGCGTATGCATACCGTGCCCGCATTCATGAGTAAGAGTGAACAGGCTATTTAAATCATCGTGATGATTTAAAAGAATGAAAGGATGAACACCATATACACCAAAGTTATAAGCACCAGAACGTTTTCCTGGTGTTTCTCTTACGTCTATATATCGTTTATCTTTAAAACTTTTTAATGTCTCAATATATTCTTCTCCTAAAGGAGCTAGTGATGCAATCATAATGTCAAATGCTTCACTATATGGGATGTCTTGTTTTGCACCTTCTACTAAATCGACGCCTAAGTCGTATTGTCTTAGTTCATCTACGTTTAATTTTTCTTTTCGAATTTCATTGTATGTATGTAATGTTTGAATGTTTTTTTTCGTTGTATCAATAAGGTTTTCATATACTTCTTTCGGAACCATATCGCCAAATAATGATTTCTCTAGCGCTGATGGATAGTTTCTTAGCTTCGAAACGGTAACATTATTTTTAATAGCAGCGGATAAAGTAGATGCGATGGAATTCTTTAACTGAACATATGGTTTGTAATATGCTTTATAAGCTTCTTTACGCTTTTCACGATTCGTATCTTCTATTAACTTTGCATACATTCCGCGTGTTAAGTTCACTTTTTCTCCATCGTCAGTCGTCACTTCACCAAATAATATATCTGCATTGTTTAACATACCAAATGTGTGCTGTGGAGAAGAAAGAGCTTCACCCATCTGTGATAAAATTTCTTCTTGGTCCTTATTCAATACGTGTTTTTTATAACGGTATAATTCAAACAAGTCTTCTTTATAATATTGTAAGCCTTCTGTTTCTTCTATGTAAGAGTGTAATGTGCTTTCGTCTATGCTAAGTAAGAAGGGGGAAAAGAAAGATTTAGCTGCACTTACTTTCACGTGTAATTGTGATACTTTATCGACAAGAGATTGCGCGTCAGTATCGCGTGTATCAAGGTCAGATTGTAATCGTGCATAAGCGAACATTAAAGATATTATGCTAGAAATTTCTTCACTCTTCGTTAAATAAGCTAATAAACTATTGCCATCGTGAATAGTGCCATTAAACTCGTGTAATTCCTTCGTTAATACTTCAATTTTATGAAAATCACTTTCCCAATCTTCAATTGTATGGTAAATGTCTGTTAAATCCCATTTTTCTATATCAGCTACTTGTAATCGATCTTTAAGTTCTGTCATAATCATTTCCTTTCTAAACATGTAGTTATATTTCTATATAACTATGAAATACAACAAATTGCAAAAAATCCCTGCTGAAAATTGAAAAGCCTTGCTAAAATAACAAGGCTTACATACTTATAGTGTAATTCCAAATTTTGAATGTAAAAGGTTTGTATATTGCATGTCTGTAACGGTTTCTTTCATTTTTTCACCATTTTTCGCTACTGTAAGGCTATCTTTCGTTAAAGAGGCATGCCCATCTTCAGTTAGTTTTACAATAAGAGGTACTTTATTAAAGGGTGATCCTTCATGTTCAACTATAATTTTTTGTGCTGTATTTGCTTTTTCTTCATCCACTTCTTCTATATAAAATGCATAGCCTAACGTCCAATCATCAGCAGAAGATTGATCCAAGAACTCATTGTTTTTCCGCATCTCTAAAATGTAGTTTCCCTTTTCGGTCATTTCTTTACGAATACGATAATCTCCTGTAACAGAGTGAATGACTTCACCTGAGAAAGGGACAGGGGCAAGAGGTAAGTATGATCCGAATCCTACTTCAATTAAATAAAGTTCATTATGATGTGTTAAAACGGTTGCAATATGGCCAGAATCAACAGCCCATATGGAGTTTGCAGCGTTATAAACTGTTCCTGAAACGAGATGAACATCGAATCCAGAATCTTTCAGGAAGTAATACATAGTAGGATTGAGTTCATAACAAAGACCGCCACGGTTATTTACTAAAATTTTCTCTTTCAAATTTTCTTTTGATATTTCTTTAAAATTTTTTTCGAGAATATTTAAGTTTTCAAAAGGAACAGTTTGTGCCATTGCGTACATAATGTTAGATAAATCTTCAAATGAAACTGTGTCTTTTTCTTCTATATGTAATCGTGCGAAAAATTGTTTTTGAAAGTCTGTCATAGAAATCCCTCCGTTATGCTTTTATAGGTAAATTGTAAACAATCTTGAATAGGATGTGAAATTAAAACTACGTTGAATATTTGAAGTGAGACTAAAAATAATGTGGGAGAGTGAGAGATTGCTACTTTACTAACGACGGAACGAATATTATAATAATTTTGATAAACTATGCAAACGCTTTCTTGGAAGGGGATGGTGTAAAGATGTTTAAAAGAATAACAATAGTCGGATTGTCAGTTGTTTTGTTTTTACCTGGTATATATGGGGAGAGTAAGGCGTATGCAGATACAGTTAACAATGGAACGTTAATGCAGTATTTTGAGTGGTACGCTCCGAATGATGGGAATCATTGGAACCGTTTGCGTACTGATGCTGAAAATTTAGCGCAAAAAGGAATTACATCTGTTTGGATACCACCTGCATATAAAGGAACTACGCAAAATGACGTAGGATATGGAGCATATGATTTATATGATTTGGGGGAATTCAATCAAAAGGGAACAGTGCGGACGAAATATGGGACGAAAGCACAATTGAAATCTGCAATTGACGCTTTACATAAGAAAAACATCGATGTATACGGTGATGTAGTTATGAATCATAAAGGTGGGGCTGATTATACGGAAACTGTCACAGCAGTTGAGGTAGACCCGAGCAATCGAAATATTGAAGTATCAGGTGATTATGAAATTAGTGCGTGGACAGGCTTTAACTTTCCAGGGCGTGGAGATTCTTATTCTAATTTCAAATGGAAATGGTATCATTTTGACGGAACAGATTGGGATGAAGGAAAGAAATTAAACCGAATTTATAAATTTAGGGGCATAGGTAAAGCGTGGGACTGGGAAGTGTCTAGCGAGAATGGGAATTATGATTATTTGATGTACGCGGATCTTGATTTTGATCATCCAGATGTTGCGAATGAAATGAAAAAATGGGGAACGTGGTATGCGAAGGAATTAAATTTAGATGGCTTTCGTTTAGATGCTGTTAAACATATTGATCATGAATATTTGCGCGATTGGGTAAATCATGTTAGACAGCAAACGGGGAAAGAAATGTTTACAGTAGCTGAATATTGGCAAAATGATATCCAGACTTTAAATAATTATTTAGCGAAGGTCAATTATAATCAATCTGTGTTCGATGCACCACTGCATTATAATTTTCATTATGCTTCAACAGGAAATGGGAATTATGATATGAGAAATATTTTAAAAGGAACGGTAGTTGCGAATCATCCTACACTTGCGGTTACTCTAGTTGAAAATCATGATTCACAGCCTGGTCAGTCATTGGAATCTGTAGTGAGCCCTTGGTTCAAACCGTTGGCATATGCATTTATTTTAACGCGTGCAGAGGGATATCCTTCTGTTTTCTATGGTGATTACTATGGTACAAAAGGAAATAGTAATTATGAAATTCCAGCGTTAAAGGACAAAATTGATCCGATTTTGACGGCACGAAAAAACTTTGCATACGGTACGCAGCGTGATTATTTTGATCATCCAGATGTGATTGGCTGGACAAGAGAAGGTGATAGTGTACATGCTAATTCTGGTTTAGCAACATTAATCTCTGATGGACCAGGAGGGTCAAAGTGGATGGATGTTGGAAAGAATAATGCAGGGGAAGTATGGTACGATATTACGGGTAATCAAACAAATACTGTAACAATTAATAAGGATGGTTGGGGACAGTTCCAAGTAAGCGGAGGATCAGTTTCCATATATGTTCAGCAGTAATTTGGTGATGAAAAAGAAGAGGTAGACTGAAATATAAGTCTTCCTCTTCTTTTTATATTGTGCATATTTATCCCGCTATTTGTGGTCAGTCCGATTGGTGAGGGCTTATTAAAGTTTCACTTTATTTTTCCTGAATCTTTATTGTAATAAAAGAGTTAGTCGACCTTTATAACAACAAGAGAGGCATTGGAGTATATAATGTCACCCGTGGCTTCTCTTATTCGTACTCGAAGAACATCCCCTTGATTTAAAGATAGTAAATCAGTTCTGGCGGATGTAGCTCTTACCCCAGAATCACCACCAACTCGCGTTTCGATTGCGAATTGAATGGAATCGTTTATTGTAAGATTTAATATACTAGACGATATAGCTTGTATTACAAATACAATTGAAAAGGATACAGAGTACACGCCAGTGGTATCAATTGTAATAGAATTATTTAATGGATTTATAGTAGTTCCACTAGCAGGTCCTGGAATGGTAAAATTAACATTTGTATTAACTACTGCTGAAAAACCGATTCCTACTTCAGAAGTTATTGTTCCAAATACGGGAAGGATCCCTAAACCGGTTGCGCCAGTAGGACCAGTTATTCCGATTCCGGTAGGACCTGTACCCCCAGTAGGACCAGTTATTCC
>NZ_JAKUDW010000088.1:0-21571 GCF_022662595.1 Bacillus cereus group sp. BfR-BA-01524
TAAAATCATTTCTTTTTTACTACAGAGCATCACTTCATTTGCAACAAAAAATTAAAAGGCTGTCGTTATGCACGACAGCCTTTTAAACTATAAATCTATTTATTTTTCTTTGCCTCAATTTTTGCTTGCGCCTCTTCAGCCTTATCTAATGCTTCTGATACTTTCTTCTCTTTTTCTTTCACTTCATCTATACTATCGACAGCTTTAATAATTTTATCGATTCCTTCTTCTTCTACCTTTCTACGCTTTGCCACTCTTTCATTTACTTTCTCTTCCACATCTTTTGCTTTTTGAAGCATATTCTCTGCATTTGATGTTACGGCTTTTTCAAGTTCATCATCTTTTTTCTTTTGTAACACTTCATTTGCAATGTCTTTCGCTTCTAAATACTTACCGTCTTTTAATGCTGTTGCTCCGTGATCCATTTTCTCAGCAACTTCTTTATATGATTTGGCTTCATTTCCTGATTTCTCTTTTTCTGCTTTTTCGAACCACATTGTTGCATCACTATACTTTTCATCTTTCAATGATTGCATACCTGTTTCAATATATGTGTCATAATTGCTACATCCAGCCATTACGACTAATAGAAAAAGCATAACAAAACTTAATTTTTTCATGCTGTTGTCTCCTTTTCTTTGCAAGCTCACTTTACTTTAACATACATGAAAAAGAGTTTCAAAAACTAAAATACCAATTTAGTCATTTTTATAATAATAAGTCAAATTTTTATTATTTTCTGATTTTTAAGCGGACACATCTACTTGTTTTTTCGCCATATGTTGCTTTACTCCAACTAATACAACTAACAATAAACCTCCACCTATTGTCATCATAACAATGCTAGTTGGCAACATATCTAATAGTAGTCCATATACAATCATACCAAGTGGTGCGATTGCAGTCGCAATTGTTTCAAGTAGGCCAAACACACGCCCTAGGTAGCTCGGGTCTGTCGTTTTTTGCATATGTACTTGCATTGGAATGTTTACAATCATAATTGCTATACCAGTTAACATCATAAAAGCAATATAGTAAATAAAACTTGCTAATTTTGGAATGATAACTAACAACGGAAAGACTGTACATAAACTTAAACCTGCAAACAAAAACAGTCCAGTATAAATAGAACGAAACGGATTATTCACTTCTTTACGCACTGATAAAGCAATCGCTCCCATTAACATCCCGACTGCTAACATTCCCTCTACAGTACCGAGTTGCTTTGAAGATAAATGCAATGTATGGACGATAATGTATGGAAGTGCAACTGTTAGACCACACGCAAAAAAGTTTACCCACAATGCTATTTTCATTAAACCATATATTTCACGTTGTCTTTTTACATATAAAAAACCTTCTTTTATACTCGTCAAGAAATGCTCTGTACTCTCAGCCACTTCTTTTTTATATAAATCAAATACGATAAATAATTGCAAAATAACTGCTAAAAAGAACGTAATACTATTTAATAGGAAAAACGATTTAATTGAAAAGAAACCATATACAACTCCGCCAATAATCGGCCCTAAAATATTTGATAAAGAAGCCGCCGTTTGATTTAAAGCACTCGCTTTTTGAATACGTCCTTCATCTACTAAACTCGGAATAGACGAAGTTAATGCAACGGAATAAAAACTTGCACAAATTGATAATAATGCTGCTGAAATATAAATAAAAAGAAGTGATGGTCCAAATATAGTAGCAAGAATAAACATACTAAGCATCGTTAAACTACTTAATAAATCAGTACCAATGACAAGCCATTTTCGATTCACACGGTCTGCTACAGCACCAGCAATTGGGCCACAGATCATCCTTGGAAGTGATCCGCAAACGAGCGTAATTGCAAACCCCATCCCTGAACCAGTAGTCTTTAATACATATAACCCCATTGCGAACGTATAAATACCTGCGCCTAATAAAGACGTCATTTTTCCAATCATCATTAAAATGATATTTCTCGTTGCAATCTTCATTCTTGAATCATGTTGTCCTATACTTATATCTCCCATTTTTGACTCTCTCCCCTTAAAAGTTAAATTGTGTTAAACTTATTATATAATCAACTTTCCAACTTTTACAACCAAAAGTTTAATCACATTTAACTTTTTATTCATAAAGGAGCTACAATATGACTACTCTCGGAGAAAAAATTAAAGCATTGCGAAAAGAAAAAAAGCTTACGCAAACAGAACTAGCAGGTTCAGAACTGACAAAAAGTATGCTCAGCCAAATTGAAAATGGAAAAGCTACGCCTTCCATGAAAACATTACAATATATTGCTGAAAAACTTGGATGTGAAACGAGTTTTTTATTAGAAGAAGATGATGTAGAAATTGTAGCACTCATTCAAAAAATGGAGCCATTAATAAAAGCAAATAAATGCGATGAAGTATATGAAACTTTACTACCTATCGTTCAAAAAGAACTACCTCTTACTTTAAATACAGCACGTTTATATAAACAGTTCATAACTGGAGCGGCTATTATGAACGATTACAATATTGAATATTACGTTGAAACAGCTGTTTCTATATTTGAAAAATATACTTTGTATCGCGAAAGTACTGAAACGAAACTACTGTTTTACTATATGCTCTACAAACGGAAAAAATATAAAGAATGTTTACAGTTGATTACCCAAATTCGCGATGAATATAAAACGAAGAATTTAGAAATGGATCTTATTACACATATACAATTATATTTAAAAGAAGCAATTATTTTACTCGCATATGGTAATTATGAAAAATGTGAAAAAATCATTTTAGATGCACTTACATTTTCAAAAAAACATCAAGTTTATTATAAAACAGATGAATTTTACCGTATTTTATCTTATCAAAAAATCATTACAACAGATAAAGAACGATATTTATATTACATAAAAAAATCGGAGCAATTTGCCATTTTTACAGAAGATACTTTATCCGCTGCAAATATAGATATATTAAAAGCTTATTACTACAATACCGTTACGAATGAATATACAATTGCATTAGAACATTTAGAACAATTCCGAGAAAAACTAAAAGATGTACCGATTTTTCAAGACGATGGATTGTATTATCTTGAAAAAGGAAAATCTCTGTATGGTTTAAAACGTTACGAGGAAGCTTTAGAAACATTAAAACGTGCTAATATTCCAGATTATATGAGTCATCCACTTGATCAGTCATGGTTATTAACAGCTGGATCATATCGTGCCCTGTGTCATATAGAACTTCAAGATAAACCAGCTGCTCTGACAGAAGCAAAAGAAGCAGTTCAAACGATAGATGGTTATCCTGATTCCATCTTTTCTTCATTTATTAAAGAAACATTACAAATAATACAAAAACTTTAAGAATGTCTCTAAATGGTATATTATTCCTCTTTTTTAGCAAAGATAATAATGATGGGAGGAATATAAATGAATATACAACGTGCAATAGAGCTTTCTGTGTCAGCGGAACAAGCCAATGTCAGTTTTCAAGGCATGCCTGTTATGATTCAACACGTCGATGAAAGCAATGAAACCGCCCGCATATATGAAGTAAAAAACCCAGGACGCGAATTAACTGTTCCAGTTAATAGCTTAGAGGAAATATAAGAAATGCCACTTCTCTTTTGAAGTGGCATTTTTCTTATGAATCAAAAATACAACTATTATTTCTTCTAATTTTTTTAAGCTTATAATAAGAAAATGTAAAATTTATACTCTAACCCTATATTTTGTGATATTGTATAATCTAGAAATAATTAAATCTTTATATACTAATGATATATTTTTATTTTTCCCACTCTATACATAAAGGAGGAATTGTATGAGCCTTTCTATATACGAAGGTTTAGGTATTATTTTTTTCGTAATCATTATTACTTACGCCCTTGCACACAAATATTTATGGTCAAAAAAATTACTTATTATTCTATTTCTCATTTGTAATGCTATTTATCTTATTTGGCGAACTTTTTATTCGTTACCAACTATTAATCTCATAAGTATTATCGCTGGTATTATATTGTTAATTACAGAATGGGCTGGTTACTTACAATCTATCGTTTTCAGCATTGTTTCATGGAAACCATATAAACGAAAAGAAATACCATTATCCAATTTTGAAAAACTACCTACTGTCGACATATTTATCGCAACTTACAATGAACCGATCGATTTGTTAAAACGTACTGTAGCTGGCTGTACGTTGATTACTTATCCGAAAGAGTTACTAAACATTTATATTTGTGACGACGGGCGCCGTGAAAGTGTAAAGCAACTTGCGGCAGAGTTTTCTGTTCATCACATAACTCGCACCGAAAATAAGCATGCAAAAGCTGGAAATTTAAATCATGCGATGCTTCATTCAAAAGGTGATATTATCGTAACAATGGATGCTGATATGATACCACGAGCTAACTTTTTAGAGCGAACGATTGGTTATTTTTCTAAAAATAATGTTGTATTCGTTCAAGCACCACAAGTTTTTTATAATGCTGATCCTTTCCAATATAATTTGTTTTTTGAAGATAACATCGCCAATGAACAAGATTTCTTTATGCGCCAGTTAGAAGAAGGAAAAGATCGCTTTAATGCTACGATGTATGTTGGTAGTAACGCTCTATTTCGCCGCACCGCTCTTGAAGAAATTGGAGGATTTGCGACTGGAGTTATTACTGAGGATATGGCAACTGGTATGCTACTACAAGCTAACAAATGGGAAACTATATTTGTCAATGAAACACTAGCTGTTGGATTATCCCCAGAAACATTTAGTGATTTATTAAAACAGCGTGACCGCTGGTGTAGAGGGAATATTCAAGACGCTGCATAAAAGATAATCCTTTCACTATAAAAGGATTATCTTTTATGCAGCGTCTTTTATATGCAGATGGAATCCATTATTGGTTTTTCGGTGTTTATAAAATGATATTTTTACTAGCACCGCTATTATTTTTAGTATTTGATATTTATAGTTTAGAAATTAATTTCATGCACTTATTTATGTTTTGGGCACCTGCCTTTTTAACATCACAGCTTATTTTCAAAGCTGTTTCTAATAAGAAACGCACAACTACGTGGAGTCATGTGTACGAAGTTGCTATGGCTCCTTATATGGGATTTGCTATTTTATCAGAAACTTTCTTACGTAAAAAGTTCCAATTTCATGTAACAAGAAAGGGAGTTCAAAATAATACAAGGCATTTTTTATGGATTACAAGCGTCCTTCACCTCGTATTACTCATTTTAACAATTATTGCACTGATTCGAGCAACACTTATGCTCTTACATCCTGAGCAATATCATATTGAAAGAGAGAGCTTATATATTAATATTTTCTGGGTACTATACAACGGGATAGCTATTGTCACTTCACTATTTGTAGCATTTGAAAGACCGCGTTTTCGAAATTCAGAACGTTTCGTAGTAAATTTACCAAGTACTTTATATGCCAAAGATATGATCATTTCTTGCCATGTCCTTGATATTAGTGAAACGGGGGCACGTTTTGAATTAGATTCCTCCATTCCATTTGAAACTTTATCAAGTCTATCTTCCTATACGCTATCTTTTGGCGAGGTAGAAAAGATTCATAGTACAAAAAAATGGATTCGGAGACAAGAAAATTCTGTACAAGTTGGTGTATCATTTGATGATGTATCCCATGAGCAATATTGTAAACTCATTCTTCATTTATTTAGTAAACCGGTTAATAACCGGGTGGAAAAGGTGTACGATAAAGCATTTCTTACACTAGCAATTGCATCTTTCATAAAAAACACCAAGACAATTTCGCAGGCAACATATACGTGAGCAACTGATGTCTTCTGGAACATTGCATATGAATGGAATGCCGATTGAAGCGACCATTATCGACTATAGTACAGGTGGGTGCCAAGTACAAACGAACATCCCTCTTGTGATTGACCAAATTATACAAATAACAATGGAAGAACGTAATATTCAAAAGAGAAATGCACAAGTATGTTGGATTCAAAAAAAAGGTCGTAAAATATATGCTGGATTAAAATTCACAGCGTAAAAAATAAAAGAAGCGTCGTGCTTCTTTTCTTTTTTTTACATGCTAAAATACTTATTAAAGGGGGAATTTATATGGAAAATGCTTCACAAAAGGCGAATCATTATTATGCGGTGATATTCACTTCTAATTTATCAAATGATACAACAGACTATAATACCGTTGCCGGAAAAATGGAGGAACTTGCAAAGCAACAACCTGGATTTTTAGGTGTAGAAAGTGCAAGAGGTAATTCTGGACTCGGAATAACAATTTCTTATTGGGAATCACTTGATGCGATTGAAAATTGGAAAAAGAACACCTTACATAAAGAAGCGAAAAAAAGAGGTCGTGAGCAATGGTATGAAAACTTCCACCTGCGTATTTGCCTTGTTGAGAAAGAATTTAAGTTTCAAAGAGGCACAATATAACTATGAAGGAAAAATTAGCTCTCGTTATTGTTCATGAAATATATGGTGTGAACGACCATATGCATCACGTTACCCAGCACTTTACTTCATCTCATATAGACGTATTCTGTCCTAATCTTCTACAATCGCAACATGCATTTCATTATAGTGATGAAGAAAAAGCATATGAACATTTTGTAAATCATATTGGATTTGATTATGGAAAAAAGCAAATTGAAGAATTCATTTCTCATCTTTCTAGTAGTTATACACATATTGGTCTTATCGGCTTTAGCGTTGGAGCTACCGTCTCATGGCTATGTAGTAACAATCCGAAAATAGATTTTATTATCGGATGTTACGGTTCTCGTATACGCGACTATGTTCACATAAAGCCTACATGCGCTACACTACTTATATTTCCTGAAAAAGAAGCTAGTTTTTCAGTATCCTCTTTAATTCAAACATTGCAGCAACAAAAAAATCCTTTATTAGAAATAAAACAACTACACGGTGAACATGGATTTCTAAATCCGTACACTGAAAAATATAACAGGCACTCTACAAAACAAGCATACAATTTAATAGATTCATTTCTTGTAAAGTGAAACTTCAATCAGTGGGGGGTTCATCCCCCACCTAATCTCTTTTCTTACGTTGAGTTTTAAGGTGTGGATCTTACTGCCCATGCGTGATAAAAACAATCTTATAAAGGAGAATCAAATGACGCTGACATTACTCTTACTTGTTTTCATACTCATTGCCTTTATCTCAGCGCTAACTATCATTTTTAAAACCGTAAAAAAAAGGAGATTTTTCAACCGCCCCTACTTACAATCTATTATCATTTGCATTTTATTTTTTACAAATTGGATCTTATATGTAACAACTTTTTATTCGTTACTCCCCGAGAAAGTTAGCGAGTTCATATTCCTGCCCATTTGGTTTTTCCTTTGTATTTTAGGATTTATCGTTTGCTGGCGCGAATGGAGAAATAATCGTGTGTTCTCGATATGTATTGGTTTTCTTTCCTTTATTAGTTTTTTATTTGGGCTGTTGTTGTTAGTTCTTTCGGGGATGTAATAGAAGAAGGAAGAAAAGCCAACTTTCAACTTTTCTTCCTTCTATGTTTACCTTTAGCTTTCACTGTCACTGATTCACAAGGTGTATAATATATTTGAGGCGTCGCCTTATCAACAAACATCATAAATGTAATAAAACCGAGAATAAAGAAAATAAACAACGTTAACAAAATTGCTCCTATCGTTAAAAGTATCATAACACCACCCCTATATTTTTCATGTTATTACACTTTTCGCTATTATATGAGCGTAATCCTTTTTAGAAAAAGAAACGTAACAAAATAATCACAACCACTCCCGTTAATACTGTACCTAATAAACTACGAGTATATATTGCAACAAGAAATGTTGGGATTGCTGCAATAAGATAATCCCACTGCATCGTCTCATGCATAAATAAAACTTGTGCTAAAAGCGCTGCTAATATCGCAATTGGTATGTAATTTAACCATTTTAAACCCCAGTCAGGAATTTGTAGTTTGCTAAATACGAGTAGAGGTAAAATACGTGGCACGAGTGTAACAGCTCCTGCTGCTAGTAAAAGTAATAATACATCTAATCTCATTTCCATTTTTCAATCACCACTCCAATCGTCGCAGCTAGTAATGTTGCGATAATAACCGCTATACTATCTGGCATAAATAGGTGTGAAACGTATGCGATAATAATCGATACAATTGCAACACTTAAATGAATTACTAGTTTTGGTTTACTACTTATGAGCTGAAGAACAAATAATCCGATAAACATCGCTGGTAATGCATAATCCATCCCGTATGTATGTGGATCTGGTATCCACTCACCAAATAGCCCACCAATAATGGTAGCAAGTATCCAATTTAAATACGCTGTTACGTTAAGCCCAATCATCCATCTTTCACCTAAATATCCTTTTTGCGCTGCATGCTGCACTGCAACGCCGAAAGTTTCATCTGTAATTTGCGAACCGATGATTAAGTTTTTAAATAGAGGAATTTTCGTAAAGTACGGTGCAAGCGCTGCGCTCATTAATAAATGGCGTAAATTAACAAAAAATACAGTGAAAATAATTGCGGAAGCAGGAGCACCGGCTGCATACATACCAGCTAATATAAATTGGGCAGAACCTGCATAAATTAAAGTGGACATAAATGCAATTTCAATGATAGAAAAACCTGCTGTTTTTGCAATTACACCAGCTGCTATACCGATGCTCAAATAACCAAATACAGTTGGTAAACAATCTTTTACTCCTTGCTGAAATGTATCATCGCTCTGCAAAGCTACATGTGCCTCAGCTTTACTCATCCTTATCATCCTCCATTCCTTCTAAAGTTCGTTTTCCTGTTACGACATGAACTAAATCTATATTTTCACGCCATAACGTATCCAACTTATCAGCTCCAAATTCCTTTGTGATTTCTTCAACCATAATATCGTGCCGCACATACTCTGTCGCAACGAGAACTAGCGCTGGGTCATACGTTGTAACGGCCCATGAAGTGCTATCATTTGAGAAGTTCGCAATTAATACTTCCTCTCCATCACGAGCAATAACAGTTAAATGACCACCCATTCTCTTTTCAACAACGTGGGGCGTCATATAATTATGGTGAAACGTCGCTCCTATTTTTGTTTCTGGAGCTCCAAATAAGATTGAAAATATATGTACGCCTTCCTCTTCCTTTTGATGAATGTATGGCTCAATTTCATGCACTTGTTCTTCCCATACAGAAATCCATAATTCTTCCTTTGCCCTATTAATTATATTGCATATTTCTTTTAAAACACGATCATTTGAGCGAATATGCGAAATTACATCTATTTGTCGCTCTTGTTCTAAACAATTTAATTTCTCATCTAAAAATTCAAAGGACTTTTCAAAGTCTTTTCGCATTCGATTCATTAATTCGGTAGCTGGTACTGGTACATATTTAACTGGTTCAGAAGGTACAATATGCACCGCTCCTTTATCCATTAACTTACCGAGTACCTCGTAAATCATAGAACGAGGTACTCCTGTTTGTTTACTCACTTCATAGCCTGTTACTGGGGAGTGTTTTAACAATCCAATATACGCTTTACATTCATACTGGGAAAATCCTAACTTTTGTAATTCCTTTATAATTTCATCCATCGGTAACCCCTCACAATCTAAATCGCCCTTACTTCAAAACGACGATTTTGCTTCCCTTTACTTTTTACTTTATCAATAACAAGTGTTCCTATTTCACTTGTATTTTTCACATGTGTGCCTCCACAAGCTTGTTCGTCTAAATTTTCAATTGTAACAATGCGGATTTCTTGGATAGTAGTTGGCAGGAGATTTATTGCTGTTTTAATCATTCCTACAGCATTTTCTGCTTCTTCGCGGCTCATATAGCGAGTGGAAATTTCTTTATTTTGCTCAATAAGTTTATTCACTTCCTCAACAATTTCTTCTACTTCCACGCTCGATAACTCTTGTAACTCATTAAAATCGATACGTGCTTTATCAGGGTAAATTTGGTTTCCGGTGCATAGTGCTCCATACTTTTCATAAACAACAGCTCCGATAAGATGCAGTAAAGAGTGATGACGCATTAAATTATGACGTCTTTCCCAATTCATCTCTAATTTAACTGGACCTAATTTTACTTGAGCTTCACCTTTTATATAGTGAACTATTTCTCCCTGCTCCCTCTTTACTTTTTCAACTTCAAATACAGACCCATCTTGTACAATGACACCCGTATCACATTCCTGCCCTCCACCAGTTGGATAAAAAACTGTTTCTTTTAGAAATACTTTATTCCCTTCTACTTTTATCACTTCTGTTTCGCAACTCGTTTTGTATGCATCTTCTAAATATAATGCCGTTGTCATACTCTCACCTCTTTAGTAGTTATAGTTATACCTACTAATATAAAAAATAACATTCATACAGTCAACTTATATTTCAGAATTTTTAATTTCAAACAAAAAAAGCCTTTTATAATAAGGCTTTTTTCTACATACTATTATTTATTTTAACTGTAAAGTATTTAATATGTTCCCCGCCAAATGCTCCCGTAAAGTAGAACCTGTATACTCTTCCCTAAATACACCCGCCTTCACAAATAAAGGGATGACTTCACTAAAGAATAGATCTAGTGACTTTGGAGGTCCTCCTGGAATGGCAATAAATCCATCTAACGCCCCTGCTTCAAGCCTATCCATAATTTGCTTCGCAACGTCTTTTGGTGTACCAACTGCAACCCAATGAGCCGATCCAACAACTTCTGGTCGTTCTAATATTTGTTCAACTGTTGGTTCATTTTTAATAATGAAGTTCCGTAATAACTCGGCATGAGTTTTACTGCGAACAGTTTGATCCCGACTTGGCAGCATCTCTTCTGTAATTTTACTTTCTTGCGGAATCCCTCTCGCATCTAATCCGAGAACCATTTCAAGTAACGCATATCTCTTCTCTTTTGTGAGATGTTGATGAGCTTGCCTATGCATTTCTAACGCTTCTTCATATGTATCACCTATAAAGAAGTATAATCCAGGTAATACGCGTATAGCATCTTGCTTTCGGCCATGTTTTTCTGCTCTTCTTCTTAAATCTTGACGAAGTTCAATACCTGACTCTACATCTGGCGTTGCAGCAAAAATTGCATCAGCAACAGAAGCAGCAAAATTCCGACCAGACTCTGAAGCACCGGCTTGAAATAATGGCATTTCTCCTGATATATGCTGCGGAATATTAAGTGGACCTTTTACCTCAAAATATTCACCGCTATGTTCAATTGGCTTAGCCATCTCTCTAATAACTTCAGTGTTATCTATTTTCAACACTTCATAAGGATGGCTCCTCCAAAGTTTTCTTACTAACTCTGTACATTCTGCCGCTTTCGCGTATCGTTCCTCAGATGATGGCATCTCTTCCTCACCAAAGTTTTCAGCACCGTCAATGGATGTAACAATATTCCACCCTACTCGGCCGTTACTAATCCAGTGTAACGATTGTAATTGCCTTGCTAATATATATGGTGGATAAAACGAAGTTGAAGCAGTTGTAACGACTCCAATTTTTTCTGTCGCATAAGCAATAGCAGTAAACAGTAACGTCGGGTCTAAAATGACATTCCCTTTATTACGAGCAATTAAATCTGGGTGCGCCACTAAATAATCGGCTTTAAAAACAAAATCTAACTTAGCCTTTTCTGCCTGTAGTGCCAACTCTACTTGTTCATCAATTCCGGAATTAAACTCATTCTCTTGTTCTTTCTTTCTAGAAATTAAACATAATCCAATGCAAAGTTGATTCTTTGTAGACATATATACACCATCCCCTTGTTTTTAATTCACTTAGTTAAACAAATATTGCTGTCATTATGAAATTCTGTTCTTATGAAAATAGATAAAATGATATTGATAATCATTATCATTTTATGATGTAACTGTAATAAAAGCAATAACAAAAAAGACTCCCACTTTTGGAAGTCCTTTATCTCAATATTTCATTCGCTTCTTTTTCATAAATTTTATCAAATGACGTCATAACGCGCTGTGATGCTTGAATCATCTTTTGATCCGTCATAAGATCGGCCATCTCTTTCGTCATATCTACATTTGAATTTTCTAGCATATGATTTTTTACTATTCCTGTTCCGTTCGGTAAATTAGCAATGTTTCCTTCTGCTAGTGTAAAGCTTTTATTTTCACGTTGTACGAGACGAGCATTCGTTTCTGCATCTACTGTTTTTGTTTGCAAACGAGCAATATTATTTTGTGTTACTTCATCATATAATGTACCGTCTGCTTGTACAGCAACCTTTGCTCCTTCCGGAATACGAATACGCTCATTATTCTCTCCCATTACGAAAGCACCTGAAGATGTTTGTAAATAACGATCACTATTTAATGTGAAACTACCATCTCTCGTTAAAAACGTTTCATCATTTTTAGAAGTAACGAAAAATGATGTTGTGCCGGCTGCGCCGTCATCTAAAAAGAAATCTGTAGCGCTATTTGTCATTTGTATATTTCCTTGTACTAAATTCACATGTGTTGCAGCTGGTACTACAGCATAATCGACCGAACCGATATTTGTTACCGCCCCATCTCCGCGGCGATATGTGTCTTGTACATCAAATACTTTAGACGTCATATTTTCTGCTTTAAATCCTGTCGTTTGAGCATTTGCAACGTTATTCGAATGAACATTAATTCGCTGCATGTAGTTCATCATACCCATAGAACCTATATAAAGACCGTTCATATTCGTTTGAATAAGGCAAGCGCCTTATTCTTCACCTCTTTTCTACGATGTTTGTAACATTTGTTTCGCTAAATGTTCAGCTGTAGCGATATGTATATTTTTCCTTATGTCTTGGCCATCTGTCATTAATACAATAGGAGCTGATGATACTGCTGGAATTTTCAACAATTCACCACTACTTGCTGTTTCATCAAATTTTGTAAACACAATACCATCTATATGAATATCTTTAAAGTTTGTAATGATTTCAATCATATCTTTACTTTTCATCGAAGCTGATAACGTTAAACAAATATAATCTGGCTCTACTTGTCCCATCGTTTCAATCATTTCTTCTACTGTTTCTGTCGTACGATAATTTTTTCCGGCTGTATCAATTAAAATATAATCGACGCGCGCTTCTTCTTTAAAATACGTAAGCGCTCTTGTCATTGCAGCTTCATCACGCACAGCAATTACTTCCGATCCAATTGTCTTTACGTTATCTTGCAATTGCTGCACTGTCCCTATGCGCGAATGATCTGTCGTTATAAAACCAACTGTTTTGTTCTTACCGTGAAATTGCCATGCCATTTTCGCAAGCGTCGTCGTTTTACCAACACCAGTTGGACCGATTAATGCAATTGTTTGTACTTCTTTTTCAAAGACGTTTTCCGTATTGAAATGAGATTTCATATCTTCCAATATGTACCTAATAACTTCTTCTTCCGTAATCATCGTTGCATTTTCAAACTTTATTTTTAACTTTTCAGCATATGCATAAATGAAATATTGTTCCACATCGTTTTGTTCTAGCATCCGAATTACCTTTTGAATAATAAACGGTACAGATTCTTGACTTTCTTTCTTTGGAACTACTTCTTCTTTCTTTACCGGAACGACTTGTTTCACAACTTTTTTCTTTTTCGGTACTTCCGTTTCTTTCGTCTGTTTCACCACGACAATTCCTTTTTCAAACAGCTTTAATAGTTTTTCTTTTTTTCTTGCCCATTCTTCACTATTTCCTGTTTGCATTGCCGCGTATGACATAGAAGTCGTTACGTTTTCTAAATTGTGCAGTACTGATTGAATTCCATTCGCCTTCACAATTTGTTCTGAAGGATCATTCACAACATCCATTAACTGTTCATGAAATTGAGCTGTACCTTCATTCACTTCTTCCTGTTTTTCTTCTGGAAAAGCAACTAACATTTCATAATCCTTTTTCCAGAAAAACGGTATATTTCGTTTTACACTTTCATCGACAACGTAATAATAATCTGTACCATATTGGTCAAATAACTTTCGATACAATTCATTTTTCGAAGCTGCTTTTATTCGCATTAACGCTTCTTTCTTTTCTGTACTTTCCATTACTTCACCCCCTACTATTCAATATAGGCAATTTGATCCACAACAATTTCTGGTGCTAATTCGCTAATACAAAGTACTTGTGCTTCTACTTGATAACGTTCTAGCAGTCTTACAATTGCAAATCTAAAATCTTTTCTACGTGTTAATAACACTGGTTCTCTTCCCATTAAACGTGCTTGCTTAAAGACGCGCTGCACTTGCTCAACGACACGTGTTTCTAAATCTAAATCCCAGTTTAACAAGTAACCTTGATATGAATTATTCACAACATCCGCATCTAACTCAATTGAATCAGAGAAGAGCGCTGCATAAATTTTTCCGTCCGGATTTTTCGCATTTTCACAAATAACTTTTGAAATACATTCACGAACAAATGATGTCACACCATCAACGTGATTTTGATACACTTCTTTTCCGTCAATAATACCTTCAATAATTGTTGGTAAATCACGAATAGAAATACCTTCTTTTAGAAGTTGTTTAATAACATTTTGAACGAGTGATAAATCAATTTCTTTCTTCTTAATCTCTTCTAATAGAACGCCATTATCATTTTCAAGCGAGTTAATTAAGTCTTTTACATGTTGGCGCTGAATTAATTCATGCAGATTACGTCTTACGACAACATCTAAATGTGTAATTAATATGCTAAGTGGCTCTAACACTTGATAGCCTTTCATTTGTGCATCTTGCACCATATGCTCTAAAATCCAATATCCATCTTCGCCGAAAATTGGATCTTTCGCTGGTTCTGCATCTAAATCAGCCATTACGTTCGGTGTTTTTAGTGCTAATAAATAACCTGATTTTAAAACACCTTCAGCCGCCTTCGCACCTTTAATACGAATAATGTAACGACCACGTGGTCTAAAGCTCGTATTATCTTTAAAGTTAATTCCAGGAACGTTAATACCGAGGTCAGTAATAATCGACTTCCGCATAAGAACAACTTTATCACGAGCTGTTTCCCCGTTAATTTTCTGCTTTACAAGTGCTGCTAAATCTAAACCGAGTTCTACAATAATCGGATATTTATCCGTAAATACTCCGAATGAATCTTCCACTTGTTGCAGTTGCTCATCTTCACCTTGAATCATTTCTAATTCTTTTTGAAGCTCGTCTTCTTTTTCTTTCTTTATTCGATTTTTATTACGAATGCCTAAGAAGATAATCGTTCCACCAACGAGTGCGAATGGTAAAAACGGTAGCGGAGTAAAAATACCCATTGCAATAAATAAACCACCAAGTGCATATACAACGACTTCATGTGCTAATAGCTCTTTAAAGATACCTTCTGTTACTGTATCCGGTGAGCCGTCAAATACACGCGTTACGATAATACCTGTTGAAATTGCAAGCATTAACGAACCGATTTGGTTTACGATTCCGTCACCGACAGTTAACTGTGTATAATGAAGAGCTGCATCTGCAAAGCTCATTCCTTGCTGCATCATTCCGACAATTAAACCGAAAATAATGTTTACGAATAAAATGACAATCCCGAAAATAACGTCCCCTTTAATGAACTTTCCGGCACCATCCATCGCTCCGTAAAACTCTGTTTCCATATTTAATTTTTTTCGTTTTGCTTGTGCATCTTTTTCTGAAATAATACGCTGGTTTAAATCAGCATCGATAGACATTTGTTTCCCTGGTAAAGAATCAAGTGTAAAACGAGCTGCTACTTCAGCTGTACGAGACGCACCGTTTGCAACGATAAACTGGAATATGATTAAAACTATAAAAATAACGATACCAATTAATAAGTTCCCGCCAATTACGAACTGGCCAAACTCTTCAATAACATGACCCGCATTTCCGTCTGTTAAAATCGCTCGCGTCGTCGAAACGTTAATCGATACGCGGAAAATCCCGATTAATAACAACATCGTCGGAAATGACTTTAACTCATCCCACTCGTTAATACTTGTCGCTCGCATATAAATAAGCACTGACATACTTAGTAGAAAAACGATAACGATATCAAGTATAAATGGTGGAAGTGGAATTAAGAGCGCCACAACGAATGACGCTGCTAAAAAGATAGAAAAATAGGTTCTTGCAGAATCCATCTTAAACAAAGAGATCCCCTCCAAACGCGCTATTATACTTCAAGTTCATTCGTTTGAATTAAATAGCGCATAACTTCAATTACAGCTACGTATAAATCTTCAGGAATTGTCTCATCTTCCTCGACTTGATAATATAAAGAACGAGCAAGCGGACGGTTTTCCACCATTGGTATTTCATGTTCACGGGCAAGCGTTCGTATATATAATGCGAGCTCATCTTCCCCTTTTGCAACGACAATTGGTGCTGCATCAACTTGTTTATTGTACCGAAGCACCACTGAAATATGCGTCGGGTTGTTTACAATAAACGTTGCACCATCCATCTTCTTCGCAATTGTTCCTTGCAAGATTGCATGCATAAAGTTTTTTCGTTTCCCTTTTACTTGCGGGTCCCCTTCATTATCTTTATGCTCTTGTTTCACTTCTTCTTTTTTCATCTTAATATCTTGTTCGTACTCCCATTTTTGATAAATGAAATCGATAATAGAAAGAACGATTAAAATAATTAAAATTGCTAAGAAGATAAATTTAATTTGGCTAATAATTTCAGTAAGTGACGCTGTCCAGTTAAATCCAATCATACTGACGATCTTCTCTAAATTCTTTTTAAAGAGAACGTACGAAACGTAACCGATTAATCCCATATAAAACAGTGATTTCAAAATATCTACTAAACTTTTACGACTAAACAATCTCGTAAAATAGTTTTTCGGATTAATACGTGACGCTTTCGGTTTAATGACTTTAGAAGAAAATAGGAAGCCGACTTGAATCATATAATTGAATAAATGAAAAGCATATACGAGTATTAATATCGGAGCCGATACTTTCAGTAATAAAATCCCCATTAAATAAAAATACTCGGTTGAATCTGTATTTTTTCCAATTTGATCAAACAGCACCGCTACGGAATTCGCAATCTCAAACCCTAGCCAATCTCCGAAAAAGTAAACGACAACTGCTAATACGAGAATGGAAAATAAATTATTTAAATCTTTACTCCGGGCGATATTCCCTTCTTCACGCGATTTTTTACGCTTCTGCGGGGTGGCCTTTTCTGTTTTATTATCCTTTGCCATGCGCGTCCCCCTACTTCGTTAAGAAAAAGTTAAATAGTTTCGTATACTCTTCAAGTAATACATCCGTCATATTTTTAAACACATAACCGAGCATCGGTACACTCATCGCAATAAACAA
Source organism: Bacillus cereus group sp. BfR-BA-01524 (assembly GCF_022662595.1). Taxonomy (NCBI): domain Bacteria; kingdom Bacillati; phylum Bacillota; class Bacilli; order Caryophanales; family Bacillaceae; genus Bacillus; species Bacillus cereus group sp. BfR-BA-01524. The sequence continues at coordinate 17,341 of NZ_JAKUDW010000088.1, forward strand.
AATACCACATGTAATTTTAATTACGTATGCATTCATAAAAACGTTTAATTGCGGAGCATTTTTTGCAATTAAAATAAGAACAAAGTTAATGATGAATAAACTTCCCATAAGCGGCAGAGCAATTTCAACCGCTGATGTTATCGCAAATAATAACGTTGCGAGTAGACTATCTAAAAAACTAGTCGTCAACAATTTTGAAATCGCCTCTGTATATTGAAACGACTTTAAAATCGTGGCAACGAAATAGTTAATGCCGCCAAGTGAAATAAAAATAATAAGAAAAAATATATCAAAAATGGTTGATAGTAAAGTAGACTGTGAGCCCGCATTTACATCAAACAAACTTGCTTGTGATAAACCGATATCAAAGTCTAAAATATGCCCTGCCATTTTCGGAATGTTCCACAGCATCTCTACAATTTTTGAAAGTGATAAACCAATTACAATTTGCGTTGCTGCATAAGCTGCAACGTCCCAAACTGTCTTGATGTGAGAGACATCCACTTGATCGGCCACTGTAATTGAAAGAGCAAGTCCAAATGTAACCTTTGCCATCGCCGGAATTGATCGACCTGAGAAAAACGGTAGAAAATATAAAAATGAAGTAATGCGACAAAACGCAAAAAACGTCGCCGCCCATAATTCCATATTCATTTCAGTTCACCTATCTTAGTACGAACGCAATAGCGATGGGATTTTATCAAATAAATCTAAAATAAGCATCGTTAACTCTTGGAACATCCACGGACCTAAAATGATAATAACGAGCACAATACTCGCCATTTTCGGTAAAAACGTCAGCGTTTGCTCTTGAATTTGCATCATTGCCATAATAACCGCGATAATAATAACGACAATCAGACTTACAACGGCAATCGGCATTAAAATCATAACCCCTTTATAAAAAAAGGTTTGGAAAATATCTATAATTGGTGACGTATTCATTTATATGACTCCTATCACATAGCATCAAGCGCTTCAGGCGACCGTCTTAAACATAATATCGACAATTTTTGTATATCCACCTAAATATACGAAAACGAGTATTTTAAACGGTAAACTTAAAATCATCGGCGGTACCATCATCATCCCGAGGTACATTAAAAGTGTACTAATAATCAAATCTATAAATACAAACGCTAAATAAATGAACATCCCTGTTAGTAAACCTTTTTGAATTTGCGTTAACGTAAAGGATGGTACGAGTGTAAATAAGGAAAGATCTTTCAAATCTTTCGGCAACTCTTCTCCGCGTACTTTCAGCATCATTTTCAAATCATGCTTATACGTATGCTTTGACATATATTCTTTCATAATAGGAGCTGTCGTTTCCGCAGCTTGACTTACTGTTATTTTCTCTTTCGTCATCGGATCCCACACATCGCTCTTCAGTTGCCCGAGTACAGGCTGCATCGTAAAGAGTGATAAAAATAATGCAAGTCCAACAAGCACTTGGTTTGGTGGTAAATTCATTACCCCAAGTCCTTGACGTGTAATCCCAAGAACGATCATAAAATAAGTAAAATGTGTAAATAATAGAACGATAGAAGAAGATAATGATAAAAGGGTAACGAGCGCAAATAGTTGTACACTTGAATTACTCGTAAACTCTTTTCCATTTTCGAAATTAATAAAACCGTTCGGGGCCGCATACGCTGGATTTACAAAAATAATTGAAAAAACGATAGAAAATACGAAAATAACGGCTAATAATGATAACTGTTTCTTTATTCTCATGATGGATCCTCTACTTTTTTCGTTTCAGTCTTCACCGCGTCTTCTAGTGCTTGTTGAAACTGATTTCCTGTTCCCGTTAATTGCACAGACTGTACACCGTTATTACTAATAACAGTGAACACTTGCTTTCCGTCCACTTCAAATAAAAAGGCACTCGTTTGATGATTTAAATACACGCCGTCTTTTACTTGAATATGGCCATTTTCACCCTGCTTAAAAAACTGCTGTTTGCGCGTCTTTTTTGTCATATAATATGCACCGTAACCGAGCGCACCAAACAGTAAAACGACTTGAAATAAGGTCGTCATATACGACATATGACTCCTCCTCTACTCTTTATCTTGCATTTGACTTTGCGCTTTCATAAGCGCCGCTTGTTTCTTATCAGCTTCAATTTCAGAAATGATAATACCGAATTTCTCGTCCATTACGATTGCTTCACCGATGCCGACTTTCATATTACTTAAATACACATCTACTTTATGTCCTAAGTTTTTCTCTACTTCCAGAACATCGCCCACTTTTAACTGCTTTACATCACCAAGTGTAATAGATGACTTTCCAAGCTTTACACCAAGTTCAATCGAAATATCTGAAACAGTATCAATATGTGCTTTACCTGCTTCATTTCGCTTTCCTGCAAAATCTTCTAATCCCATTAATGACACAGGAGATACTTCATGCTTCATATGGATCCTCCTACTCTACAAAACTTTTAAATAGGAGCGCCTTACGCGTTCCATCTTTTCCAATAAAACAATTAAATTTATGCTTTCCATCTACGTAACCAAGTAATTCATCCGAAACTTTCGTATGAAGCGGAATAATATCGCCTTCTTCAATTTGTTCAATCTCACTCATTGTCATTTTCTGCTGACCAATCGCAACGTGAACAGGTTTGTACACTTGATTTACTTTCACTTCCACTTCAGACGTATACTTTTTACGTTTATCTGAAGAATGTTCGACAATATTTTCAGACGTTAACTTATCCATAATTTCTTCAACAGATAAGAATGGAATTCCGATACGCACCGTCGTATTCCAAAACTCTGTTTTCATATTTACGTTAAGTAATGAAATGATATCGCTCGCTGTCGTAATCTTTAATGCATTCGGATCTGTTTCTGTCGTTACAAATTTCGGTTCAATCGCAACAACACTTTCAAATGATTGCTCTAAATTTTTACAAAGAAGCAAGAATATATTATCAAGCGTTAAAAACTCAAATGCTGTTAACGGTCTGCGCATCGTAAAGTTACGCTTACTATCTCCGCCAAGCCAACATTCATGAATATAAATAACAAATGCTAAATCAATCTCAATAACAATTTCTCCAAGCTCTGGTAAACCGAGATCAATTACGCAATATAAATAATAATCTTTCGGCATTTTCTCCACATACTCACTCGTAAATGGAACTTGTTCAACTGTTGAAGGCTCTAGTTCAATTGGAATACGCATACGCGCTGATAACGTCTGTGACGTCTGTTTTCCAAACGTAGAAGCAATCGCTTGCAAACTCCGTAAATGCTCAACACCGAACTTCTCTGGTCTATTAAAATCATACTCTTGAAATTTCTCTTGCTTTCCTGCTTCTTGTGCGAAAGCTGGCATTTCCTCGCCTTCATTTACCGCCTTCAGCAGGGCATCAATTTGCTCTTGGCTTAATTTTTCGCCACTCATGACAATCCCCTTCCCTACCTTTTCAATTCAACGATTTCAACGTACATCTTCCCATTCTTCGTCAAAATCTTTCCGGTTCCAATCTCTTCATTCTCAAGCATAAGACGCACCGTATTTTTCGTTGAATTTTCAAGACGATACAATGTACCTTTCGTAATATGAAGCAGATCTTCAATTTTCTTTTTCGTATTTCCGATTTCAAAATAAATTGTTAACGGAATATCATCTTGTAATTTCAAATCTAGCCAACTCCCATATCATGTTCACGAAAATTTCATGTTCTCTCTATATATGAAACTTCTTATTTTGAAACGTCGATATTTAATATTTTTTTAATATATCCTTGCGTTTCTTTAAATGGCGGTACGCCTCCGTACTTTCTCACATTACCAGGACCAGCATTATAAGAAGCAAGCGCCAATACTAAGTCGCCGTTATTTTTCTTTAAATAACCGCTTAACTCTTTCACGCCACCTTCAATACTTTCAGCTGGTGAAAATGGATTCTTCACACCCATCTCCTTCACATTCGCTGGCATAAGCTGCATAAGACCCATCGCACCTGCATGTGACACCGTTTTCGGATTAAAATTAGACTCTACTTCAATCATTTTTTGAATTAACGTTTTTGGAATTCCGTATGTACGACTTACTCGATCAATAATATCCTCATACTTCCCTTCATTGGAAGAACGTATTTTTTGAATATTATACTTCTTCGTTAATCCCCACGTATCAGCAGCCTCATTTTTCGTTTCTGGGAAACGTCGTTCAAACTCTTTTTGCGCAACTTGCACTTCATCTGCTTT
>NZ_JAKUDW010000089.1:0-21451 GCF_022662595.1 Bacillus cereus group sp. BfR-BA-01524
TTTATACTTTAGTATTTCATCTGCCCCACTTACTGATGCAGCAACTTGAGGCTTACTTTTATTAACTAAGATACTCTCAATATACTCTTTAATTTCTTCGGCCATTTTTTGTTCTCTTTTTGTAAACATAACTGTATTTTCATCTGTAGCTGCAGCCATAACTCCTCTTTTACTTTCTTGGCTACCCATGAAAATAAATTGTATGTAACCATTTGTGAAGAAATTGGCTTTTTTAATTTGAATACCAGTCATATTGTTGATATCAATAGTTTTTTCACCATCTAATCCATGGTTTAAAAAATTCAGAGCACCTTTTCGCTTCAGACGAATAAAGTTACCCTCTATTTTTACTATTGTTTTCCCTGCCCCTTTAAACTCAAATATTCTATCCAATCTCTCCACCCCTATAATCTTATAATGTATTACTTAAATATTATAACTCTGATTCTTTATTTACAAAATATAGATTTTATCAACATTTCTCAATGTGTGAAACAACTAAACATGGTAAAATAATATTTGGATTGGCGTCCAATACATATTATTAAAAGTAAAGTGGTTCAAGTCGGAGGAAGGCACCTTAGGGTGTCTTTTCTTTATGAAAAAAGACGCATAGAGCGTCTTAAATTATTTTTTGCTATATTTTTCTTTCATATTATCCATTTCCGCTTTAAAACAATTAGAACAAATATTTTTATATTCTCCTACCCAAGGTTTTACTGGATACTCTACTGTGGCCTCGAATTCACCACAATCTTTACAAGTTTCATTTTCGGTAAGTTTACCGTTAGTGCCTATAATAGCCATAGCTATAAGCTCACTGTCATACGTTATACATTCACAAGTCTTATTTGTAATAGTATATTCCGTCTCACGGAAACCAGGTTCTCCAACTCTTTCTTTTTCAATAGTTATGTATCCTTCTTTGCAAATCGGACATGAATAATTATTACTCATTTTTATTCCCCCTCTATAATTATTTAATTTAATAATAGAATAACATATGAATCTCTAATCATTTTATATTTAAAAGTTAATTTTATAATCTGTTTTCCCACAAATAACAGTAATAAAATAAAATAACATCTAAATAATTTCACGTACTATATCAAATGTGTAAAACCAAATTCGACAATAAGGGGTAGCACGCACATTTTAACGATTTTATACTCTAAGGGATTCTCAAAACTCAATAACACAATTTGAATTGAGATTAAATGCTTTGCTTAGAGTAGTAAAATCAACGTTTTTTGATGTCGAAATTGCTTAGCGTATATTTTCGTTAAAATGTTGGCGGTACCCCATTGCCATCAACCTAAGAAAACAGTTCACCCCCAGAACGATAAATAAGCTTTTTCGTTACAAGAAATCCTAAAAATTTCGTTATGGGGGTGTAATAAAACTTTAGGTTGATGGGCATGTGGCGGTACCCCTTTTTGGTGCGAAATCTGTTGATAGATTTTGCACTTTTTTATTTAATGTTTAATAGGATCAGAATGATATAGTGCCCCTATTTCTTGTAAACTCCTTTTCTCCATACCCACTCAATAGGACCATAACGGAAATATTTACTCCAAATCTTGCTGAATATAATTTGTACAAAAATAATTAAAAGCCCAAAGATACATAGTTGCCAGTAATATACGTGTGAGACATCTTTAAAGCACCACGAAAGAATGACAAGCGTAAGTATGCTTTGAGTGATGTAATTCGTTAAAGCATACTGGCCAACGTTCATAAAGGGCTGCAGCCACTCTATATATTTTTTATTCTCACAAACTCGAAGTAGGGTAAAAATATAGAATATAGCTAGCGTTTTCCCTCCAAATAGAATCCATAGTTGTATATCCTGAGAGTAATAGACATTTGTTTTTATAAAGTAGTAGATAATAGGATAAGAGAGAAGACATGAAATACATAACGAACTCCACTGTAAAAATCTAATTTGCTGTATTAATTCTGGTACTCTTTTAAAAATATTTTTCTTGCCAGCCCATAAACCGATTAAAAATAACCCTATATATTCCGGAATTCCTATTAGTAGTTGCTGAAATTCCTGGGTCATTAGAAAGAAAAGACGTGCTTTTACTTGATGTGAATAATGTGTAAATAGATTTACCGTGTGATTGGTAGTGTTGCCTGTAAACATATATTGATAGTAGTTTGGCGCTTCTGGAATAGAAGAACTTGTTCGTAAAAATACGATAATATGTAATACATAACTAACTAGTAGGAAGCTACAACCAGCTATAAAAATAAGCTTAGTAGATCGCTTATAAAAGAATAATAGAATAAATCCAGCTAAAGCATACGCATGTAAAATATCTCCGTACCATAGAAAGGTGAAGTGGAGTAAACCGAAGACTAGTAAGATACACAGTCTCCGTATAAATAGTCTATACATGGGATATCCTTTTGCTTCTGTATTTTTCATAAAGATGTAAAATCCTACTCCAAATAAGAATGCGAAAATAGTATAGAACTTTGATTGAATAAATAAATCTACTAAAAAGCGAATTACTTTATCTATACCAATATAACCCGCTTGATTAAAGGGATCTAGTCCCGTCATAGTGGGTAGATTCGCAAACAGGATACATAGTATGGCTATACCTCTTATTATGTCTAAAGAATGAATACGGGCGTTTTGTTGCATGTTAATTCTCCTTTCTTACAAAGAAAAACGAGCACTATACTAGCTAGCGCTCGAATTACGTCTTGCAAAGAATCCATCATAGGTAGCAGCTGAAACGGCTCCTTCTAGACGTTCAACTTCTTCACCTCTGTTATAAGCTACAACAACTGGAGTACCTGGAATGTCGAACTCTTGAAAGGCACTTTGATTTTCTGGTGTAGAGATATCAATACGATAAATGGTTCTATCATGCTTTTTTGACATACGATTGATATCCGGTGCAGCTTTTTTACAAAAATGACAGGTTGGTTGATAGTAATACGCAATGAACTCTTCATGGGATTGTATTTTTTGCTTTAATTCTTCTTTGGAAATATCTTTTATATTTTCAGATGATCCTTTTACATCTGCAGCAGATACAATTGTTTTTTCTGGTGTTATAGTTTCTGTTTTGACTGATTCATTCTTAGTTAAAGTAAAGATCGCGATACATGCAACGCATAAAGTTGTGATAACTGCTCCAATTTTGTAGACTTTTTTCATAGTAAATTCCTCCTTAAAGTAAAAAAAAGGACAAACCTCGCCCGAGTTAACAGGGCGTAAGGTTTGTCCTTCACGCTACGTACAATAGAGTATAAACAATGGAAACAAATTTTCTATCTCTATAATACCATAAAATTTATATAGAATGCTATAAGAATTTTAAAAGAAAAACAAAGGAACACTTAATCATAAAATTTCATGTACCAGATTACATATTAAAAACAATAAACAGCACAACAAGGGGATTCTCTGTAGTGTATCCAACTGATAGGGACACTATCCTCCTCCAATAAGCATAAAATCATTCAACAAACACAGCTCAAAAAGTGTGTACTTATGAAGTGTGTCTTAAGTACATTTTGATATATATATGGAGGACTCTTAGTATTAGGTAGTAATGCACGCTGTGTTTGAAATTCATAGCTTTAATGTATTACATCTTCAATTATAAAAAAATTGATTTATCTAATAGATTGAATGTTCGTTAAATCTATTAAGGTGGAGTATAATGATAAAATGAAATTAAATAACTTGTAAAAATATAGGAGGAAGTATTTTGATTATTAAAGTTGTATATTTTGATGAATCTTCTGCTGCGGACTTTTTGCAAATGTATTATGGTGGGTCCCTTGTTGTTACTGATGAGGGAACAGGTAAATATAGTATCGGTTTTAAAGGGAAAGCATCAGGAGAAATAGGGGCAAGTACAAGTTTTTTATCTTTGCTCAAAGCTAAAATTTCTATGTCAGCAAGTGGTGAAATGGCAAATTCTAAGGATAGCCTATTAAAAACAACAATTACAAATACAATATTAACAGATTTCGTGAATCTTTCTGGAGAGGAGAGTGAGAAAAATATAGTAATTTTTAATGGGTATAAAGTGATGGTACCAAATGAGTCTATTACTTTTGCAAAGATGTATACACCTTTTATTAAAATGTTAAAAGAAGGTTCGAAATTCACTGAGGGATTAGCAGATTATAATTATTTAGAACTTGATGAAATACTGCAGCATGCAAAGGGCTATTATGAGCTATTAGCTACTAATGGGGAAAGAAAAGTCATTTTTCGTTTTAATATTAATACTCTTAAAAACGGCTATAAATTGACAGATTTACCAAAAATGAACCTTACATACTATGGGATAGAAGTGGGGGCTTGTAGAGAAGAGGATTTATTATTTGAAAATGAATTCTCTATGAATAAAAGTGAATCTCGTGAAACAGTTTCAATCGAAGAAATATATAGTGGGTTAAAAAATGAAGAGCCAGATTCATTGAAGATTTATGATATTGTTTTAGCCGGAATAGCAGGGGTGAAAGAATGAACTTTGTGATTTATAAGGGACCGACAGAAGAATTTAAAAAGATTATTCCAGGCGATAATGCTATCTCACTTACTCCTGTAGTAAGAAAAATGGATTTGTTTCATAAAATGAATGATGTAAAGGAAGAAGAATATTATAAAACGCTTACAGTATTTACGGATGAATATTCTGGGGTAGCCGATCATTTTATAGAAGGCTTTGTCATTCATATATTGCATTATGCAACATATTATCAGTTTGAAGAAGTGTATTTACATAATCCTCCTACAAAAATTATTGAGCAATTAAATAATCCGCATTTAGGGATTTCTGTGGAGGAAATTGAATTTGAACATCCTAAATTAACAATTGAATCATTAAAAAAAATAAAAGCTGCATTTAGTGAGACAGTATTTGGACAAGAGGATGTAAAAAATAAATTATTACAAACTCTTTATCCATTAACTAATGAAGGATCCCATAAGCCAGTAGTCATTATGTTATATGGTCCTTCTGGTGTTGGGAAAACAGAAACTGCTAAATTATTAAATAAAGAGCTTTATGGCGAGAGGGAATTATTTCGAAAGCAACTTTCGATGTTTCACAACGACAGTTTTGCTTCTTATGTTTTTGGGGATAAAACTAATTCATTATCTAAAGATCTAATAGATCGACAAACAAATGTATTATTATTGGATGAGTTTGATAAGGTATCTCCAATTGTTTATAGTGCTTTTTATCAAATGTTTGATGAGGGAGAGTTTACGGATAAATATTATAATGTTAAATTGAAAAACTCAATTATTATTTGTACATCTAACTTTAATAGTGAAAGCGAGATAGAGGAGCGAGTAGGTAGTGCTATTTTTTCAAGGTTTGATTATCTTATTAAATATGCTCCTTTGTCTATCGAGGCAAAAAAGCAACTTATAAAAGTTGTCTATGAAAAAGAGATATCAAAGTTTAACACAGAAGACAGAAAACTATTAGAAGAGGAAAATATGATTGTGAAAATGGAAGAATTTGTTGATGTTTTCAAAAATGCAAGAGATATACAAAAACAAATGAAACATTTGCTAGCTTATCCGTTGGTCCAGAGACTATGAATCAAATCATTAGTTAAATTTCGTATATCTATGAGAAAAACAGTGTTTCAATCCTGTCTTTTCTCATAAATATACTTTTGTTAACCGGTGGTCACAACTTAAAGTAATTAAAATAACTACGGCGTATTACCATATGTTTAACGGTACTTTTTTAAAATCCTTTCTCCTTTAACTTTTTAAATGCACAAAGTCACTATTCTTAGGTTATTTCTTCCTTATATCATTGAAATTAAGTTCGCTCTTCTCTTCTTATTTTTCTACCTAAATTCACGCTAGGTTTAATTGTAAAAATATCAGTATATTTAAGTTCAATTAATTCTTTTAATCCTAAATAAGTTTTGTAGGTTGTAAAGAATAATAAATATGTCGGTCTTGCAAGTATTCGTGATTGATAAATAACATGAAATACATATCTAGGAACATCTTTTTTAAATCGGTTTTTATTTTCTAATTGGTTTAATTGACTATAAATATCTTTTAAGGGTTCGTATTCTGGGTAATGGCTCCAAGCAAGATTGCTCTTTCGTTCTTCCGCACGTATCAAAAAATCTAATGCTTCTGATCTATGTTCAATCATTTTACATTCAAATAATTTTTCATTAAGTTGCAATTTTTTACTTGAATACAAAATAGTTATTTCGCCTTGCTTCTTTTCTTTAACACATACTTCGAAGGCTGGGATTTTTAAATCTAGATAATCGTATGTATACTCTTTACTCTTTTTATTCTTATAGAAAATTTCTAAAGCTACTTCTTGTCCTTTTTCTTTCCCATTCTCAATAATGAGAATAACGTCTGGTCTAATTTGTTTACCATTTTTTAAAGTATATGTTTTTTCAATCTGACTTGAGCGTATAACGACTTTCTTTGTCTTAGTAATAAGCTCTGTGCCATATGCTTTAGTTTCTAAAGCATAGTACGGTAAGTTAATCTCTTTTAATTGAGAATAATATATTTTCCAGTACTTATGAATGATACTTTCACCATTTCCAGTTTTGCTTACTTTACAATTAGTATCATTTCTATGAGAAAAATGTTTTCGGTTAATCGTACCATGTTTTATGACAAGCTCTTCATTACATTCCTCACAATAATATTTTAAATTTTTATCTTTTTTAGCATCATCTATATGAATAGGTGTTTCTAAATCAGCCGATAATGCATAAGTAATTAAAACGCTCATCAGTTAACACTCCTTAAAAACTGTAAATACTTATACAGCTTAATCCCTCTATATCTCATAGCCAACTAATCTCCTTACCTATTTATCTCAGTTTAAAACAATTCTATAGATCATTACAATACTTTCGAAAGTTCTGGTGCAAAGATAAAATGAAAGCCAATAAAATGCATATAGGGGTAGCACCACATGTCGATCAAGTTAAGATATAACAATATTCCCAGAACAAATTTTTCTACATGTTAATCTTTTCTACGATAACCCGTTCTTATTGGGGTAAGACAACGATTCGTTCTTTTTCGGACCACTTGTAAAAAACTTTGAAATATATGATAAAACAATAATTTTAGAGTAATTATATTTGACGTCTTCAAGAACGTTTTCTTTAAATATGTTCCATAAACAAATCGTGTTAAATTCATCCCGAAAAGTTATGGAATTCTAGTTCTGTTAACTTAAAATGGCAAGTGGTCCCTAAAAAGTGTACCTTTTGGGATCATATTAAATAACTTTCTCAATACCATCTCTATAAAAATCCCTAAATTTGGTAGATTACTATTATTTTCGATGATAATATTTAGATATAAGAAGAATGTTTAGGAGGATGGTTATGTTTAAGAAAGTTATTATTGGTACATTAGTAACTGGATTTATGTTATTTGGGACAGGGAATGTGTTTGCAGCAGAGTCAAGTTCTTTGTTAAAACAAAATTCTATTCATCAAGATAAAACAGAGATTTTCACTAAGCACAAAGTAAGCAATGTATCTAAGGTAAGTGAAAATAAAAATCTATATTATCAATTCGAAAATCTAGAAAGAGGTGAAAGTATTATTACCAAAAATACTTTCACTATAAATTCAAAACAGAATGTGAACCTTACATTAGTTCAATGGACAGATTTGTTTTCTACAGCTCCTACTATGAAATATCAAATTATTGATTCTAACGAAAATAACATTGGTGATCCAGTTGAATTAAAAGGTGAGTATAAAAGTGAGAATATAACTATAGGTTTTAAAAATATCCCTGCCGGTACTTATAAGATTAAAATTACTAATGTTAGTGGTGGTTATATGGCCCACGGTAATGGATACACTGTAAATTAAAATATTATTTTGTATTGAGATAATGAAAGGAATAAATAAAGAACCCTTTGTTGGAGGGTTCTTTATTTTGTTTGATTGTTATTTACAAGCAATGAATTTGGAGTGAAAACGATAAAAGTAACAAATCTATTTGTTACTTTTCACTTGAATTCTACATAAAATTTTGTGTCTATAATTCCAAAAGCAACTTTACATGGAAACGGATTTTTTTCTACTGAAGCAGCACGCATACAAGAAAGTACCCAATGTTCTAGTTCTAAAGGTAAACGATATGTTTGAATACTACCATCATTGTTTTTTACTGTTACAATCGGTGCATTTACCCTGGTTGTAGCAAAACCCTCTGTTGTTATCATTGCTGCTGCATCATTAACATGAAAACCTGTGCTAAAAACTTCGTAAATCATGCCGTTTTTCTCATTAATAATCATAGGTATATTTAGAAAGGGATAGTTATTAATATTATTATGAATAACTGCTCCTGCTGCGTTCTTTCTTATCTGATTCCCTTGCATTTTTAAACTCCTTTAAATGGTCTAAACTTGATAACGTCAATTTATTCTATTTAACATCTATTATATTAGAGAATTGCAGTTTCATCTTGTCATAAAAAGCATCCGTACATATAACAGCGCTATTTGAAGGGTCAATATCAACAACGGTCATATAACTAGTGAGTAAATAACCATCCTCATAATATGTAATCATTATTTCTTCTTCAGATACTAAGGAACATAATAGCATGTTTTCGATTCGTTCTTTTTCCTCAATTGTTAAGATCGGACGGGTTACTTTGTTTTGTTCCTTAATCATTTCACGTATCCCATCAAATTGAGATGTTAATGCAGCAAACGGAGTCCACTTGACCATTTTTCTTCCTTTTGGCATATTAGCGTTATTCATGATTTGTGTCCCCCTATTAGTGTATTTCTGTATCTAGCTGTGGCGCTATGCGTGTAGGAAATTCCCCGCAATATACTGTTCTTCCCAAACCTTGTGCGTATTTCATCCATTACTTTTGTTAATTTTACTTCTTGTTCTCGCTGCGTTATGTTATCAAATAGAGAAATTTGTTCTTCTCCTTCTTGAAGGAGGTTTGTTAAGGATATGTTTATGCTGCGAATGGGTTCTCCAGTATATTGTTGATGTAAAAAGTATGTACAGATCTTATAAATATCCATTGTTAGGTTAGTTGGACGACTTAAAGTATGTGTTTTTCTAATACCACCGTTATAAGTCTTGCTATAACCGACTGAAAAATGAACGGTTTGAGCAAGCTTATTTTGTCTTCTAAGCCGATAACAAACTTCTTCAATATGTTCCAGTAGAATAATCGGAAATTCCTCTATTGTGTAATCGCGCATGAGTATTTGGCTTTTCCCAACAGAAGTTGTGGCAGGAACATATTTTTCTGAAATACGACTAAAGTCAATTCCGTAGCTATGTAAGTGTAATTCTTCTCCAATCTTACCGAAGCTCTGTTTTAAGTATTTAAGAGGGTAATTGGCTAAATCTCCTATAGAATGTATTCCTTTTCGATTCAACTTTTCTTCCGTTTTGTACGAAATGCCCCAAAATGTATTAAGCGGTCGTATGCTCCATAATTTTGTTGGGACATCTTCATATTTCCAATAAGCGATGCCGTTTTGATTCTTCTTTGCTTCAATATCTAAAGCTACTTTGCTCATTAAAGGGTTAGGGCCAATCCCTATTGTGCATTCGATTCGTGTTTTCGCATATATTTCACTTTTAAAATTCAATGCGAATTCATAGGGATCGTTAGCAAACAAATGAATACTATCCGTAATATCCATGAAGAACTCGTCGATGGAATATTGGTGAAAATCCTCAATAGGAACGTACTGCAAAGCTAACTTTGTTATGTAATTAGAGCATTTAATGTATGTTCCCATAATCGGATTTACAACAAGAATGTCTTTTCTGCGAGGAATCTCGTATAATCTGGCCATCTTTTTTACACCCAATGCTTTTAATGGTGGAGTGGCAGCTAGAACGATTGAACCGTTTCTATTTACATCACCGACTACTGCCAATTTTGTATACATAGGATCTAAACCCATTTTGATGCAACTTACAGAAGCGTAAAAGCTACGTAAATCAACACATAAGATGATTCTATTCGGTAAGATAGAATAGTCATACACTGTTATTCCTCCCTAAATTAAAAGAACGTTCGTTCTTATTATATACGAACTTATGTTCTTTTATAAAGAGTTTTTGTTTAAAAATAATTTTTCACATAAAGAAAAGACACTCTTATACGAGTGTCTTTCAGATATTTTGCTTGTGGGAACGGCAATTCTAACACCTATCTAAAGTATCTTAAAAGGAAAAATGTCTTCTTTTAGAATTATTATCACTTTCTCATGCTTGTAAATTAACGTAAATGTCTCTTTACTCTAATTTGTGAAAATATATTGCCGGAATACAGTCTCTATTTGTTAGGAATTAATAACGTAATAATTGTTTCAACTTTTGGATTACTAATACTATAGTAGATTTCTAGGCCTTTTCGATTTCCTTTTAAAATTTTCCCTTTCATTTTACAGATGTGTTGGGAAACAGTTGATTGTGGAAGATTTAAAATGTTAGTTATTTGCATTCCGTTTAGCATTTTATGCTTATGGAGTTCATAAATTATTTTTAAACGCATAGGATGTCCCATTATTTTTAAAAGCTCACCATTTTTTTCAAAATCCATGCATTCTATTTTAGGGTTTGTAATGATTATCATAGTAATTCCTCTTCCTTTATTCTTTACCTTAATTTTATTTTTTATGTATATATATGAATTTATAGCTTAAAATTGTATTATTTTGAACAAATTACTTGAGACACGAATTAATATTAGAAAAAATTTACTTGCTATATTTAATAGGAGAAAAAGTTTATGCACAGAACAAATATATTGAAAATAATATCAGTTAACTCTCTGTCACCTATATTCTCTCACAATACCCGATTTTGTAACCCAATAAAAACTTCCTTTGTTAAGTGAAAAAATCCAAATTATTTGATTAAGATTATCCCTCCTAAAAGAAGGAAGGCTCATAATAATAAATTTAGATTTTTCTTTATTATAATTTCTAACAACCTAAAAAAGGTTGTGTATTCTTTAGTTGTTTAGGAATACGTGGTGGTACATTTGGAGAAATTTAGTTTTTTTGGAACGTGAAAGATATGATGTAAAAAAGAATAGTCAAGGATGAAGGTAATAAACAGAGTTTGATGTTGTATTTCTTAAACAGTTAATAAAGGTGATTAAACATGATGGTATGAAAATGATTTTGTAAAGTAGGTTGGAATCGATAATAAGAAAGAGGAATCACAAGTGCAGATCTAGTTTCTTATCAAATATAGTTTCAATGCCAACAACAATATAACGCTACGATAGAAGAATTTATTAAGGTGCAGCAAGTAAAACTATTAGAAATAGCAAAGAGACTCAGTGATCGTATAGATAATAAATAATTGAAGAAGGTATGAAAAAGAAAAATAAATTGATTTACCTTTTCTTCATCTGCTAGATTGGTCAATCCTCCTTATTTTACATCTTGATAATTTTAAGAATAACAGCAAAGTATTTAGATATTACTGCAAATGGAGTCCCTTTCACCATACTTCTTCCTTTTTGCATCGTTATTCATGATATATGTCTCCCTATTAGTGTGTCTATATCTCACAGTAGCACTATGCTGGTAGGGAATTCTACGAAAAATACTGTTCTCCCCAAATTTTGTGGGTATTTCACCCATTCCTTTTGTTAACTTAATTTCTGGTAAATATATAGTAATAAGGATCTCAATTTATTAGAGCTGGAATCTTAATTATGAACCGGTTTTTGTTTTAAAATATCCACCACAAAAAGTTGAAACATAATGAGATTAAAAGGATAAATCACATTCTATACAAAAAATAAATCCTTTGCTATCTATCGCAGTTCGTTATTGTGCTTCTTTGAATCAGAATTTAAATAGCATTTTATTTTTTGTAAAAAACTTCTTTTGTTAGCGGAATTTTTTTAGATGTTTTATTGAAATTATTTTGATTAAAATAATTTCAGGCAAATAACAATCAATGAGAAATGAGTTTTTTCAGTATAATATGCAAATATTAAAAATAGAAAGTCATTTCTTCATTATCGTTAATCAACTATTAATAGATCTAAATTTAAAGGGGGGAATTTAAGTTAAGGAATAAACAGACTTTTATATTAATAAGTGAAGTCTGTACGACTGTATCATTATCAATTTTTATATTAGGAATAATTAATTTTTATGCAACATCTATTTATTTATTTGCAAAAAGAGATTCAGAGAAGTTCTGTGAAATGGATCAGAGTGATGTTAATTTTCTTTATATTAACCTATAGGAATTTACGAAGATCCGAATGAAACTCTCTCAATAGTAGTTGAAGGAAACAAGTCGATTCAAGTTTATAGGGAACTTATGGATACGATAAAAAAACACCTGAAAGCTATACATTAAGATTTGGATAACATAATATTACTTCTTCAAATGTAGGTATCTTATATTTTTATAATCCATACAAATTAGAAAAAGTGACTGTTAATGTTATTAATGGGGGCAGCATTTCCCTTTATTTATATTAAAAAACCATAAAATATCTGATTAAAATCAAATATTTTTATCAGAAAGAATTGAAAAGCAGGAAGGGATTAATACAAATGATCTTCATAATAGGTATATGTACAGTGTTTTTAATTATTTATGGTATATGGGAACAACGTTGCCATCAGAAAAGGCTTAATTCCATTCCTATTCGAGTAAATGTAAATGGAATTCGAGGTAAATCTACTGTTACAAGACTAATTACAGGTGTTGTACAAGAAGCGAAATATAAGACTGTAGGGAAAACAACTGGTACATCTGCTAGAATGATATATTGGTTTACTGACGAGGAACAACCGATTAAGCGCCGTAAAGAAGGTCCTAATGTCGGTGAGCAACGTAGGGTAGTTAAAGAAGTTGCTGATTTAGAAGCAGAAGCACTTATTTGTGAATGTATGGCAGTTCAACCCGATTATCAAATTATCTTCCAAAATAAAATGATTCAAGCAAATGTTGGAGTTATTGTAAATGTTTTAGAAGATCATATGGATGTTATGGGACCTACACTTGACGAAGTAGCTGAAGCTTTCACTGCTACCATTCCATATAATGGACATTTAGTCACTATTGAAAGTGAATACTTGGATTACTTTAAAAAGGTTGCAGAAGAGAGAAATACAAAAGTGATTGTTGCTGATAATTCTAGAATCTCAGAAGAATTCTTACGCAAATTTGATTACATGGTCTTCCCAGATAATGCATCGCTTGCTTTAGCGGTAGCAGAGGCTCTTGGAATTGATGAGAAAATAGCATTCCGTGGTATGTTGAATGCTCATCCGGACCCAGGAGCAATGAGAATTACCCGTTTTGCTGACCAATCTAAACCTGCATTCTTTGTAAATGGTTTTGCAGCGAATGATCCCTCATCAACATTACGTATTTGGGAACGTGTGGATGATTTTGGGTATAGTAATCTAGCTCCAATTGTGATTATGAATTGCCGCCCTGACCGCGTTGATCGTACTGAACAGTTTGCTAGGGATGTTTTACCGTATATTAAAGCAGAAATAGTCATTGCGATTGGAGAGACGACAGCACCCATTACAAATGCTTTTGAAAAAGGAGATATTCCAACGCAAGAGTATTGGAACTTAGAGGGTTGGTCAACAAGTGAAATTATGGCTCGAATGCGTCCGCATTTAAAAGATCGGATTGTATATGGAGTAGGTAATATTCATGGTGCAGCTGAGCCATTAATCGATATGATCATGGAAGAAAAAATCGGCAAAAAGCAAGCGAAAGCGATTTAAGTGGAGGGACAGGAATGTTTGGATCAGATTTATATATTGCATTAGTATTAGGGGTTACACTAAGCCTTATTTTTACAGAAAAAACAGGTGTTTTACCTGCAGGTCTAGTTGTACCTGGTTATTTAGCGCTCGTTTTTAATCAGCCCGTATTTATGTTACTTGTATTATTTATCAGTATTTTAACATATGTAATCGTTACGTATGGCGTTTCAAGATTTATGATTTTATATGGTCGTAGAAAATTTGCAGCGATGCTGATTACAGGTATTTGTTTAAAACTTTTATTTGATTATTGCTATCCAGTTATGCCATTTGAGATTTTTGAATTTCGTGGTATTGGAGTTATTGTTCCAGGGTTAATTGCAAATACAATTCAAAGACAAGGGTTACCATTAACTATTGGGACTACAATTTTGTTAAGTGGCGCAACATTTGCAATCATGAATATTTATTACTTATTTTAAGGTGAGGTAGAATGAGACGAAAATTGGCATTTCAAGAAAAGTTACTGATATTTATTAAGAAAACGAAGAAAAAAAATCCCCTTTATGTAACAATCGTATTACCACTTATTGCAGTTATATTAATAGCTGCTACATGGGTTCAACGTACAGAAGCAATAGAACCGGTAAAACCTCATGAGAAAGAAAAATTGACGATGACAATGGTTGGCGACATTATGATGGGACGTCATGTAAAAGAGATTGTTGAGCGTTACGGTACAGATTATGTTTTTCGTCATGTTTCTTCATATTTAAAAAACTCGGATTACGTAAGTGGTAATTTCGAGCATCCTGTTTTGTTAGAAGATAAAAAGAATTATCAAAAAGCAAATAAGAATATTCACTTAGGTGCAAAAGAAGAAACAGTTAAGGCAGTAAAAGAAGCCGGATTTACAATATTAAATTTAGCGAATAACCATATGACGGATTATGGTGTTAAGGGAACTATAGATACAATAAAGGCTTTTAAAGCAGCTGACCTTGACTATGTGGGTGCTGGTGAAAATTTAAAAGATGTAAAAAATATTGTGTATCAAAATATAAATGGTGTCAGGGTTGCTACTCTTGGATTTACAGATGCATTTGTGGCTGGGGCTATTGCAACGAAAGAACAACCAGGTGCGTTAAGTATGAATCCAGATGTACTATTTCAACAAATTAGTAAAGCGAAGGATCCTAAAAAAGGTAATGCAGATCTAGTTGTAGTAAATACACACTGGGGAGAAGAATACGATAATAAACCGAGTCCTAGACAGGAAGCCTTAGCAAAAGCAATGGTTGATGCAGGGGCGGACATTATTGTGGGACATCATCCGCATGTACTTCAATCTTTTGATGTGTATAAGCAGGGGATTATCTTCTATAGTTTAGGTAACTTTGTTTTTGACCAAGGATGGACAAGAACAAAAGATAGTGCACTTGTACAATATCATTTACGTGATAATGGTACTGCAATTCTTGATGTTGTACCTTTAAATATTCAAGAGGGATCACCAAAACCAGTTACTAGTACATTGGGTAAAGAACTTGTGTATCGTCAATTAACAAAGGATACATCCAAGGGAGTTCTATGGAGCAAAAAAGATGATAATTTGGAAATCATTCTAGATCATAAACATGTTATTGAAAAAATGAAAAAGAGGGAAGAGCAAGGAAAAGAGAATCAAGCATCAGAGGAGACAACAACTTGAAGTCCTTTAGGTGGGGAAAGAAGATCATTATTTCCTTTTTGATAATCAGCTTAATGGGGTGTATCGTGGCATCTTGTTCTTTCAATAAAATAAAAGGCTGTACTAAGCAACAAATTGATAGTATAGGCGATAAAGGAGCTTATGGCGTGAGCGCTTCTCATCCCCTTGCTGTTGAGGAAGGTATGAAAGTATTAAAGAACGGCGGAAGTGCAGTAGATGCAGCGATTGTGGTCTCATATGTTTTAGGCGTTGTAGAACTGTATGCCTCAGGAATAGGTGGGGGCGGTGGAATGCTCATCATATCTAAAGATAAAAAAACCTTTATTGATTATCGTGAAACAACGCCCTACTTTACAGGTAATCAAAATCCAAGCATTGGAGTGCCTGGATTTGTGGCTGGAATGGAGTATATTCATGAAAATTATGGTTCATTACCGATGAGTGAGTTATTACAACCGGCTATTAATTATGCGAAAAAAGGGTTCCAGGTAAATGATTCCTTAATGACACGATTAGACCTTGAGAAGCCGCGTATATATTCTGATAAGCTAAGTATCTTCTATCCGAATGGTGAACCTATCGAAACTGGAGAAACGCTTATCCAGACAGATTTAGCGAGAACCTTAAAGAAGATTCAAAAAGAAGGGGCTAAAGGATTTTATGAAGGAGAAGTTGCTAGGGCAATCAGTAAAACTGCAAAAATATCGTTAGAAGATATAGAAGGTTATAAGGTAAAGGTACGTAAACCAGTAAAAGGTAACTACATGGGATATGATGTTTATACAGCACCACCACCTTTTTCAGGAGTTACTTTATTGCAAATGTTGAAATTAGCTGAAGAGAAAGAAGTATATAAAGACGTAGAGCATACAGCTACTTATATCTCTAAAATGGAAGAGATTACAAGGGTTGCCTATCAAGATAGAAAGAAAAACATTGGAGATCCAAAGTACGTTAAAATGGATCCAAATAAAATGGTGAGTGACAAATATATATCAATAATAAAGAATGAGAATGGCGAGGCACTTTCGGAAGAAGAGCATGAAAGCACCACACATTTTGTTATCATTGATAGAAGCGGAACCATTGTCTCTGCAACTAATACATTAAGTAATTTCTTTGGAACAGGAAAGTACACAGAGGGGTTCTTCTTGAATAATCAATTGCAGAACTTTGGAAGTGATGGAATTAATAGTTATGAACCTGGTAAATTTTCAAGGACTTTTATGGCCCCCACTGTATTAAAAAATGGAGAGGAAACAATTGGAATTGGTTCACCAGGCGGTAACCGTATTCCACAAATTTTAACTCCAATATTGGATAAATATACGAATGGTAAGGGTATCCTGCAAGACATTGTCAATGAATACCGTTTTGCTTTTGGAAAAAATACAGCTTATATAGAAATGCAACTAAGTCCAGAATTGAAAAATGAGTTATCTAGAAAAGGATTGAATGCAAAGCAGAAAGTTTCCCCTACGTTTTTTGGTGGGGTGCAGGCCTTAATTAAAGATGAGAGAGATAATGTTATCGCAGGCGCTGGAGATGAAAGAAGAAATGGAACTTGGAAATCAAATAAATAGGAGGTAATGGACAAATGGCTAAAAGCGTATTTGGATGGATTATGCCAATTTTAATTGTAGGTGCATTACTTGTAACAATGGGGACTTTTAAACGTTCGCAAACATTAACGACAGATGAGCAGAAGAAGATTAATGATTATCAACAGACTAACCTTAAATATATAAAGTGATTTAGATCTTTCCATATCTTTTTTAATTAAATCACTTGTAAATTCTAATTTAATAAACTTAAAAGGGTATCTCTTATTATATATGAGAACCCTTTTAAACTTTTCTCAATAATTTTCTTTTACACTTAACTTTTCTTTTGTTTAATATAAAGGAGTAAAAATGAATTTTCTTTTCGCGAATTGCTCGATCACGTAGACGTTTCTGTTTTTGTTTCTCGATACATCTATAAACTACAATACGATTAGGCAGTTTGTCTTTACCCCCAACATGTACATCATGTAATTCATGCACTTGGCCAGGCTGCAATTGTTTCATCATGTCTTCCAAATGAAATTGTTTATATCCCAGCGAGTTTGGTTTTAAATACCACTGTTTAAAATTCTTTTCTATATATTTTAGTTGGTAACTTAAGACGTGAAAAATAATATCCCTGTTTATCTTGAATAGGCTTAAAATCTTATAGACTAAAACATCCTAAATCACGAATATACAGTTCATTCTTTTGTGCTAAGCCTGTTCGAGTCGCACTATATACCTGATCACTTCGTTTTCCTGGTTCAATTTCCACATCAGAAAATTTCCTACTCAATAAGTCTTACTCAGTTGGATTTTCACACCAACTGTATGACTACACACTCCGGCATCAGGATAAGTAGTTGCGAATCAATCTAGAACTTGGAAGGTTGTAGAAACAAGGACGAGAATCTGCTCCAAAATCTCCACCTTTTCCGCTATGCTTTACCCCTGTCGTAACCTCACACCCAAAAGCAATAGATATTTTGTCCTTTAGTAACTGAAAAATATTAAGTGTTCTATATTATCTATTTAGTTATAATAAATTGTGTATTATTAATATTTCGTAAACCATTGATAAATTAGTGGAGGTATTTTAATGTATTTAAAATCAAAAATAACAGGTTCTTTTATTCTGAGTTTAAGTATACTTCTTAGTGGAACATTATTTGGACAATCTACAGCTTTTGCAGATGAAAAAGATACAAATCAGATTAGACAAAAAAATTCTCAAAATTTGATCAATTACTCTAATAAGTTAGGTTTAACCAAAGAATATAAAAATACTCAATATGGTTTCACTTTACAAATTCCTGATGATTGGATAAAAAATGTACATATAAGTCAAAATCAATATGATGAAAAGGCAAAAGATACAATTAGTTTTATTGCTAATATTAAAGGGAAAGAATATCCCATTTGTAGTATTTTAATTTTTGATAATAATTCAGAAGCTATCGATTATGTAAAGTCTGGACCATTATACAAATTAGATACAGATGATAAATCAATTTATGCGTATATTAGTGCAAATGAAGTACCTCCAGAATATTATGAAGGTGAACATCAAGAAGAATTCAAAGAAATTTATGATTCAATTCAAAGTGAAGTATTAAACGTAATGAATAGTTATAAGTTGCATTCGTAAAATAATCTGATTAGTCAACGGCTAGCGGACAACCGTAAGGGAGGGGCATTAAGGAGTTGACTAAATAACACCCCCAACCCCTCAAAAAATGAGGGATTGGGGGTGCTATTTTTTCTTTTAATACTTTAATATTGTTGTAATTTATATTTGCCAAAAAGCGTATTGTTTTCTACTTTGCTTAATAGAATTGTTCCGTTAAAACCAACATATTTTTTGTTATTATGTAAGCATTAGCTATACCTACTTTTGCAACATAAATAAAATTATGTTCTTCAAGATATTTAATAGTTTTATATATTGTTGTTCTACCTTTTTTGAATTCTTCACTTAAAAGTTACTGAGAAGCCATTACTAGGGGGTGTTATAAAATGCCTATCATCTTAAGTATTTTATAACACCCTAAAACGAAAAGTTTCAACCAACTTTAGCTTGCATATACACCTTAACAGTGGTTAGCCAAATATTTTCATTATGGTCCAGTGGAATGAATTTATCGATGTCTTACTTATTGGAAAGTAATGCCAACGAAGGGATTATCGAAAAGTTAAATGTATTTGTTTTTTAAAATAATTATTTTAAGGATAATTAGAGGAAACTATATGTGTTTCTATTAGGAATGTTAGCTAAAAAACGAAGCATATTGTGATAGTAAAAAAACTTCTTAATCAAAGGAAGTTTTTTTTAGGTTGTTAAAAAAGCTTATAAATTATAATAAAAATTGGAAACATTACTGACTCTTCTCCGGAATAGCTTGCATAGGTAGAAAAAACTCTTGTTTAAGAACGAATACATTTAAGTATGGTTGCATTTAAGTTATGGTATGTATTATTTACTATAATTGCGAAAAATTAAATTAATAATATGAAGTGAAAATTATGAAGCTAAAGTGAAAAATAAATGTTCAAACAATAATATCTGTTACCGCACCTAACGCGAATTTTTCCAATGAGATATTATTGAAGGAAGTTTCTCATGAAGGACTAGAAAAACGGACTAAAAAAGAGCTTTATTTTTAAATGGTACAGAGAAGCCGCTAACAGTTTTGGGAAAAGATTAGAAAGAAATTTAATTCACCTCTACATATAGTGGCTAGAAAAGTATATGTATAAAAATAATTTAGATTCTTATAAGCAAGGGATATTGGTATATGGAAAAAGATATAAAAAGACAAATTCAAATTTTAGAAATAATTACAAGCGAAAAAAAGTGGTTTACAACTATTGAAATTTCTAAAATTTTAAGATGTTGTAACAAAACGATTATGAAGGATATCTCATTTATTAAAGATTTTTTACCTGAAGACTGGCATATAAAAACAAAAAAGGGTAAAGGAGTTAGAATTTATTTGCCCTATAATAAACATAGAAATGAGATTACTTCCTTACTTTTTAGGGAATCTTTAACTTTCCGGATATTACAACATTTATTTGAGGGAGAAACAAAAACAATTGTTACCTTAGCAGAAAGATTGTATATACAAGTCCCATCTATTCTACCTGCATTAAAAAGAGTAGAAAATTATCTTAAAAACTTTGGTTTGAAGCTTAGTAAAAAACCTCTTAGACTTGAGGGGGATGAAGTTCAAATCATGATAATGTATTTTGATCTGTATTTAAAATCTTATAATGATATAGAGTGGCCATTTAAAGGATTGAAAAAAGAAGTTATATTTCAATACCTTGGAACTCTTGAAGAATCGTTAGGGATCTCATTACATATGGTTTCTAAAACGCATATATCTTTTTTTATAGCAATCTTATTAAAACGAAAGCAACAGGGATACAAAGTTCAATTAAATAGAAAATTTTTCTACTTTAATACAGAAACTCCCTATTATACAAAAATAGAGGACATATCCAAGCAACTAGAAAGTGAATTTGGTGTTAGCTTAACAGTACAAGATAAGATATTGTTAACAATTAGTATTAAGAGTGCTAAATATGTTTATAAAGATATAAATAAAGAGAAAGAGGAGAGTGTTCAATATTTTAAGCAAGGAAATTTATCAGTTTATGAGTTAGTTAAAGATTTTATCAGTTCATTAGAAGAAAAATTAAAAGTAGATCTAATAAATGATGAAGAATTTATTTTTGCATTAGTCGACTATTTTAAAAGAACAGTATATCATTTACAATACCTATGTATGTTTGAAAGACCGCAAAAACAAACTATACAGTATATGCAAACTGAATATCCAGAAACCTTCTCAGCAGTAAAGGAAGTATATACAGAATGTGTCAAAAAAAATGAGATAGCAGACTATGTACCTGTTGAAGAAATTGCAAAAGTTACTATGTATATAGAGGTAAGTAGGCTTCGTTATACTAGTAATTATAAAAGGGTATTACTTGTCACAGGAGAAAGTGAAAGTTGGGCAGAGTATCTAGCTGCTACTTTGACAAAAAGGTTTGGTGATAAAATACAAATTTCAACTGTTTTTTGTGCTAAAAAGAGTGATCATGATTTAAGTGCTGACTTTATTATTTCAACAATACCTCTTGATTTAGACTCCACTCCTATTATATGCATTAATTCTATCCCTACAGAACGCGATTACACCAATATACAGTATTATTTAGATCTATAAGATGACTAGGATTAATAATATAGAAAAAGCCTAGAGGAAAAGATCATTTTACAAAAATATAAATCTTATGATGCTTGTGTAATAACTGGTGATATTTCAAAAAAAATATTTCATTGGCTAATGGTCAAATTGTTCTTAGTCCTGAAGGCGCTGAACTTTTAGTTAAGGAAATTCAGCAGCAATTAGTTAAATAAG
>NZ_JAKUDW010000090.1:0-21184 GCF_022662595.1 Bacillus cereus group sp. BfR-BA-01524
GAAACCAAAAATACAAGGAGGTTAACAAGATGAAAAAATCTAAACTAACTTTCATTTTATATGTTGTCTGTATTAGTGCCTTACTCGGTTCCTTCACTCAAAATATTTACACACCTATCTTACCGATGATTCAAAATTCTTTTCACACTTCTCTTTATCTTGTAAATGTAACAGTTTCACTTTTCACATTCGTTCTTGCAATTATGCAGCTCGTATATGGACCTTTAATTGATACAAAAGGGAGAAAATCTGTCCTTATCCCTAGTTTAGTCATTAGTACAATTGGTTCAATCGGATGTGCTTTTTCGGCAAACATTTATTTATTTCTCTTTTTTAGAGCTGTTCAAGCTATAGGAATAGCGGCTATACCTGTAGTTTCAGCAACGATTATCGGCGATTTATTTGAAGGAAAAGAACGCGGAGAAGCAATGAGCCTTTATCAAATGTTACTTGCTCTCGCACCTGCAATGGCTCCTCTCATAGGTGGTTATCTTGGCAGTATAAATGGTCACTTATCTGTATTTCTCTTTTTATCTACACTTGGCATTATCTTATTAATTATAAACATTTCACTACTTCCAGAAACAAAGCCAAATGTAATTAAGCAGTCTAAAGCACAAAAGAATTACTGGCTTATTTTAAAAAATAAAACTGGGTTTTCTATTACTCTTATTGGCTTCATTCAATTTTGTATTTACTTTTGCTTTCTCGTTTTTTTACCGAACATTTTAACAAATTCATTTCATCTAGCTGCAAGTGAAATTGGTCTTATGTTTGTACCAATGTCTCTTTCTATCATGCTAGGAAGTTTTTGCTACAAGTTTTTTCCAAAACACCTCACAACAAAGCAAGCTTTATTTATTACGAGTTTCTTCAATATTATATGTGTCGTTTTATTCTCTTTCACATATAGCATCAATATCCCATTCATCATTATCGTTACATCTTTGTACGGTTTTAGTATGGGACTTTCTATGCCAACTCACACTACTTTATTAACAGAAGAATTCGTGCAAGAACGTGCAACAGCTATCGGTATGTACAACTTCATCCGCTATCTCGGTATGAGCACAGGGCCACTTCTAGGTGGATTTCTTTTATTTAACCAAAATTACTTTTGGATTTTCTTCCTAGGCGCAATTATGTTTTTACTTGTAATCTTATATGCAATGAAAATGCTAAGTTTTCATGCTGTACAAAAAGTAAAATAGAGCCCCCAAAAAGGTCGGCTCTATTTTACCCTCTTTGATCCGCAACAATATGAATATCAATATACTTTGTTTGTCTCATAATTTCATTTACAATAGAGCCTTTTCGTATTTCTTCCCACCTTGTTCTAGCCGATTGTCCAAGTAAAATTTGCGTTACCTGTAATCTTTTTGCGGCTTCAATAATAACATCTGCTGGCTTTCTTCCTTTCGCCTCTTCTAATACAAAACTCGCATCAAATTGATTCGTTAACGATTTCCACTCTTCAATTGTTTGTTTTTTACCTGCTGAAAGAGAATCTATATTTTCCCTCTCAACGTTTAATACGTACAATTCAGCATTTAACCGATCAGCCATGCGCCATCCCCGTCGTATTAATTTCTCCGCTGTTGAACTGTATTGTACACAAACAAGAATTTTTTCTTTTACGCCAATCGGTTCTATTACTGTTTGGCTAATTTTCTCGTCCATATCATCTGCCACTTCACGAAGTGATAATTCCCTAAGTGCTCCTAAATTATTAAGCGTAAAGAAATTTTGTAAACTTTGCTGAATTTTTTCTTCTTTATATATCTTTCCGTCTATTAGTCTCTTCCTTAATACCTCGGGCGTTGCATCAACGAGCTGAATTTCATTTGCTTTTTGTAAAATAAAATCTGGAATTCGTTCTCTTACTTTTACATTCGTAATTTGAGCTACAATATCATGAACACTTTCTAAATGTTGAATATTAAAAGCTGATAATACCGATATACCAGCCTCTAACAATTCCTGCACATCCATATAACGTTTCTTATGTTTAGAACCAGGAACATTACTATGCGCAAGTTCATCCACTACGACTACTTGCGGCGCACGTTTTATAATTCCTTCCACATCGAGTTCATAAAATACCTTTCCTTTATACTGTATTTCTTTCAAAGGAACTTTCTCTAAATCAGCAATTGCTTCTTCTGTTTCTTTTCTCCCGTGCGTTTCAATTAAACCAATTACAATATCAATTCCATCTTTTTTCATTTCTCTTGCATCAAAGAGCATTTTATAACTTTTTCCTACGCCTGGAGCTGCTCCTACATATAGCTTTAACTTTCCCCGATTTTGTTGCCGAATATATTCTAAATATTCCTCTGGCGTTCGCCTTTGAAACTTCGGTTCATAATCATCTGCATACAAAATAAACACTACCTTTCATTCGAAACAACGCTACCTCAATCCGTTAGATTGAGGTAGCACTATTACTATTTCATTAATTTCTGTAATGCTAAATTTAGCTTTAAGACATTCACTCGATCTTCTCCAAATAAACCAAGTGCAGCACCTTCTGTTTGATCTTTAATCAATTGATCAAGTTTTTCTTTCGGAATATTCGTTAATTTTGAGATACGATCCACCTGCACAGAGGCCGCCTTCGGACTAATATCAGGATCAAGCCCTGAACCTGAATTTGTCACTAAATCTATCGGTACTTCTGTAACTGGAACAGCTGGATTTTTTTCCTTCCAGTCCACAATACTTTTCTCTACTCGTTTTGCTAAATCTGGATTAGATGGTGCATAGTTATTTGAACCAGATGCTTCAGCCTTATATTCAATACTAGAAACACGCCCTTGAAAATAACGTGGATCCGTGAAGTTTTGCCCGATTAATTTAG
Source organism: Bacillus cereus group sp. BfR-BA-01524 (assembly GCF_022662595.1). NCBI lineage: Bacteria > Bacillati > Bacillota > Bacilli > Caryophanales > Bacillaceae > Bacillus > Bacillus cereus group sp. BfR-BA-01524. Next base: position 2,861 of record NZ_JAKUDW010000090.1, read on the forward strand.
AACCAATCACTTCATTTTTATCATTATATATTAGACTTCCATCCGCATTATCCTTCATCACGGCTTGTGCAATACCAGTAACAATAAGTGGGTATACAAGTCCACACAACACTAGAAATGTAAAAGTAATACGGATAATTGGTGATAGTATACTTTGTTTCTTCTCCATCTTTTTCCCCTCTTCCTTATATGAACAAGCCGACAATTATATCAATTACCTTAATTCCAATGAATGGAACAATCACTCCGCCAAGTCCATAAATAAGTAAGTTTCGGCTAAGCAATGCATTAGAACTCATCGGTTTATATGCGATACCTTTCATCGCTAACGGAATGAGTAGTGGAATAATAACAGCGTTAAATATTAATGCTGATAAAATCGCTGACAGTGGTGATGTTAACTTCATTATGTTTAGTGCTTCCATTTGCGGAATCGCAAGTGTAAACATTGCTGGAATAATTGCAAAATATTTCGCTATATCATTCGCAATACTAAATGTCGTCAACGCACCACGTGTCATTAACAATTGCTTACCAATTCCTACAACCTCAATAATTTTCGTTGGATTCGAGTCTAAATCAATCATATTTGCTGCTTCTTTCGCAGCTGTCGTACCACTATTCATCGCTAATCCAACGTCAGCCTGTGCTAATGCCGGAGCATCATTTGTACCATCACCTGTCATCGCTACAAGTTTCCCTTTATCTTGCTCTGCTTTAATAACCGCAATTTTATCTTCTGGTTTACACTCGGCAACGAATTCATCTACCCCTGCTTCTTTTGCAATCGTTGCTGCTGTTAACGGATTATCACCTGTACACATGACCGTTTTAATCCCCATTTGGCGCAACTGTTCAAAACGCTCACGCATACCCGGTTTTACTGTATCCTTTAAATAAATTAAACCGTAAATACGATTATCTACTGCAACTACAAGTGGTGTTCCGCCCTCTTTTGAAATTAAGTCTGCTTTTTGATTTACATCTTTCGGAATTGTTCCACCTTGTGACCCAACCCATTCAATAACGGCACCGACAGCACCTTTTCTCACTTTCGTTCCGTCTTGTAAATCAACACCACTCATTCTCGTTTCTGCTTTAAACGGAACAAACTCCCCTTGTTCTGCAAGTTCTCTATTATATGATATAGATTTTCCCTGCACATACTCGATAACAGATCGACCTTCTGGCGTTTCATCTAAAACAGAACTAATAGCGGCCCACTTTCCAACTTGCTCAATCGTTTCATTTCCTACAGGCAATAATGTATGAGCCATCCGGTTTCCAAAAGTAATTGTACCTGTTTTATCTAAAATAATTGTATTAATATCGCCCGCAGCTTCTACTGCTTTCCCTGACATCGCTAGCACGTTAAATTTTGTCACCCGGTCCATCCCAGCAATACCAATCGCTGATAGCAAACCACCAATTGTCGTTGGAATTAAACATACTAACAACGCTACGAGTACAGCTGTATCAATTTGAAAACCTAAATAATTTGTAAAAATCGGCAACGTCACAACGACGATCAAGAAAATAAGAGTTAAGCTCGTTAATACTGTATTTAAAGCAATTTCATTTGGCGTTTTTTGACGAGCAGCTCCTTCTACTAAAGAAATCATTTTGTCGATAAATGATTCACCAGGATTACTCGTAATGACAATTGTAATTTCATCACTTACGACCATCGTTCCACCTGTTACGGAACAAAAATCACCCCCTGCTTCTTTTATAACAGGAGCTGATTCCCCTGTAATTGCAGATTCATCTACAGATGCTAATCCTTTGATTACTTCGCCATCATTCGGAATCATTTCTCCTTGTTTTACGATAACAACGTCACCTTTTCTAAGATCAGTTGCTGAAACTTGGACAATGTCTCCATTTTCTTTTACAACATTTGCAAACACATCTTTCTTCGACTGCTTTAAAGAATCGGCTTGCGCTTTACCACGACCCTCTGCTAATGCTTCTGCAAAATTCGCAAATAAAACTGTAAATAATAGAATGAGAGAAACTGTTATATTAAACCATCCTGGTATACTACTAGAACTGCTTGAAAGAAAAGATAAAATGAACGTAATGATAAACCCAATTTCCACAACGAACATAATCGGATTCTTTATCATGACTTTCGGATTCAATTTCGCAACGGATTGTTTCATCGCATGTGTTACGATATCACGATCCATCGTTTTCGCTTGTCTAACTTCATCTTCTACAGCATGTATTTGTGACTTATTTAATTGTTTTTCTTTTACTACTACCGGTCTCATCATGTACCCTCCATTACTTCAATGTAAGAAATTCTGCAATTGGACCAAGTACTAACATTGGGAAGAATGTTAACGCTCCGACAATTACAATCGTTCCGATGAAAATGCCACCAAATAAACTATTATCTGTACGGAACGTTCCGACTGTTTCTGGCACTACCGTTTTTTCTTTTAGAGCAGCTGCAACAGCTAGCATCGTAATTAAACTGAAGTAACGTCCTAAAAACATAACTAAACCAGTCGTAATATTCCAAAACGGTGTATTATCTCCTAATCCTTCAAATCCAGATCCGTTATTCGCAGCTGACGATGTATACTCATATACAACTTGCGTTAAACCGTGGAAACCAGAATGAGAAATAGCATCCGTCCCTAAATTTGTTGAAAGAGCTAATGCCGAAAATCCTAAAATGAGCAATGGATGAAATAAAATCGTGACCGCGATTAATTTCATTTCCTTACCTTCAATCTTTTTACCTAAAAACTCTGGTGTCCGTCCAACCATTAACCCAGATATAAACACCGCGATAATTGCATACATAATAATATTTACAAAGCCTGCTCCAACGCCGCCATACACTGTATTTAACATCATATTTACAAGTGGAACTAGACCGCCAATTGGTGTTAACGTATCATGCATTGTATTAACAGCACCAGTTTCAGCAGCTGTCGTTACTGTTGCGTATAGTGAAGAAAATACTGTTCCAAATCGTACTTCTTTCCCTTCTGTACTTCCTTGTACATGTTCGATACCCATTCCATTTAATGCCGGATTCCCGTTTAGTTCAGATGTCGTAATCGTTATAAATCCTAGTAAAAACACCATAAATAGTGACACGAAAAGGATGCGACCTTGTTTTTTATTTCCAACCATTCGTCCGTACGTAAATGGAAGTGCTGTTGGTAATAACATCATAAGCATCATTTGCAAAATATTACTCATTTGTCCTGGATTTTCGAAAGGATGCGTAGAGTTTGCTCCGAAAAATCCACCGCCGTTATTCCCAAGTTCCTTAATGGAAACGAATGATGCAACAGGTCCACGTAAAATACTTTGCTTTGCACCTTCAATCGTTTGTGCTGTAACCGCCCCATCTAACGTTTGTGGTACACCAAGTGCGACAAAAACTAGTGCCGCAATAAATGCGATAGGAAGAAACACTCTCGTTAACGCTCTCGTAAAATCAACGAAAAAGTTACCAAGTTCTTTTCCAGCAAGTCCTCTTATAAAAGCCATAACGAGCGCTAATGTCGTTGCTGGTGCCGCAAACATTAAAAATGTAATTCCGATTAATTGTGATAAATAAGATAAACCATTTTCACCGCTATAATGCTGTAAGTTTGTATCAGCCATAAAACTAATTGCTGTATTAAAAGCGAGCGTAGGCTCCATCCCTTCAATATGCGCTGGATTTAGTGGCAGCACACCTTGTAATCTGAAAATGAAGTATACGACAACGATCATAAATCCATTTAATAAAACTAATGATAATGCGTACTGTTTCCACGTTTGATTGTATGCTTTTACACCCGTAATTTTAAAAATAAGTTTTTCAAAAGGCCCGAATACTTTATCTAACGTTTTGCTACCTTGAAAAGCTTTTTCTAAATAAATCCCCGTTGGCTTTGCTACTAAAATAAACAAGAGCATTGTAATAATGACTGCAACCCAAATCATAATGAATGATTCCCCCTAATTAAAACTTCTCTGGATTTAATAATGCATACACTAAATACACTGTAATTGCTGCGACAATAACCGATAAGACAATCATCATGATTGCTTTCCTTCTTTCACAACTTTATCTGACCAACTTGCAAGACTTGCCATCGATGCAACTAATAAAATAAAAATCCCGACCATTACAACATCTAACATAACTATCCCTCTCTTCTTTTTTGTAAAAATTTACCATCAAAATATTAAAAAAGAACACTGAGCTCTACTCAGTGTTCAAAAAATGAACAACAAAAAGTAAACCTCCTCTCTAAACGCTTACGAGGTTAGCTGTCGGATTCGGGCCTAAAGAGTAGCCCTACTTTCAAACCTGAAAGATTCACCCCAAGTGACGATGCACAAAATTGGTTCCCCCGCTCCATTTCTGGAACTCAGCGATTTTAGGTTTTTTTGGAAATTTTATGAATGATTTATGAGAGTAAATATACTCCTCTATATTTCACTTGTAAAGGGGTAAATTTCTAAAAATAATAATATTTACATTCATTTAAACGCTTACATTGAAGATTATTACTATTATTTCATCTATTTTCTTTATTTCTCTTCTCTTTTCTTAAAAATGACCTTTTAAATATGAAATAAAAAGAGCGAATGACATGAAGTGCATAGCTTGTTGCACTCAGCATTCGCTCTTTTTTATTCAACCTTTATTCTCCTCGTAAAAATGCACGTAAATTTCTCCCACGAATATAAACTTGTGTCAATTCTGCATGTAGCTGCTCATACTCGGTAATATCCATCTCTAAATACAAAGCATCTTTTGACGGTAATATAATATATGGCCCGGGAAAAAGGGGATCAATCTGAACCAATTCTTGAACTCGCTCTACCGATACTGCCCAACGATTTGCTATATCTCCAAGTAATAGTACCTTCATCATTTCTTCCCCCGCCCTATTCAAAAAATAAAAAAGAAATATTATCACAATTTGTAAACACGACAAACTTAGCTCCAATTGTTTCATAGAGCCTCGCTGGATATCGTTTATTCCTTGTAACAACAGTAATAGGTGCTTGAAAAGAAAAACGAATGTGTTCTGTGAAGAAACTAACGATTGGAAGCTCATCCCCTAGTAAAATCACCTTCTTAATGCACTCACAAATACTAGTAAAATCCTGCTCCTTACTACAACTATAAGTCCAATCAAACCCACAATTCCTAACTTCAGCCGCTACCTCTTCATTTGCTGTAAAAATAATTAACTCATGCTGAAATGCAACTAGATCTCTTAAACTATTTACCTTACTTTCTTCTCCAACACAAATAAGTGTTAGTTCCATGTACCTCATCCTCCTTAGTATAAAAGAAATCAAACATAGATTGATATTCCCCTATACTAATCAGATCGATGAAGTGATGTATCCATCATGGCACCGTCCTCTCTCAAGACGCTTACGAAGTTAGCTGTCGGATTCGGGCTTTGAGAGTAGCCCTACTTTCAAATTTGAAAGATTCACCCCTAGTGACACTGCACAAATTGGTTCCTCCGCTCCATATAATTGGACTCAGCGTTTACAAAAAAATATATTCTGGCTGATATATTACTCCTGTATTTTGAAAAAGTAAACAGAAAAAAAGCCAGTTATAAAACTGGCTTTTCACTTACCTATACACGCGTTCTATTCACTTTATACGCAAAATGATTCGTCGGTCCATGACCACTACCAATATTCAATGGCTCTTCAATTGCTATACTAATAAATCGTTTTGCTTCTTGAACAGCATCTTCAATTGAGTATCCTTTCGCAAGTCCTGCTGTAACCGCTGAAGCAAATGTACACCCACTTCCGTGCGTTTGCTTTGAAGGAATTCGCTCGCTTCTAAACTCAATAAATTCTTCTCCATCAAAGAGGAAATCAATTACTTCATTACCTTGATATTCTGCATGTCCGCCCTTCATAAGCACATATTTAGCACCTAATTCGTGCAATACTTTTGCAGCTTCCTTACTATCTTCAACATTATGAATCTCCATCCCAGTTAACACTTCTGCTTCTGGAACATTCGGTGTTATAACGGTTGCTACTGGTAATAAATATTCTTTTAATGCATGAACTGCTTCTTGCTGTAATAATGATGCACCGCCTTTTGCGATCATAACGGGATCTAGCACAATATTATTCCAGCCAAATTTTTTAATTTGTTCTGCAACAATTTGAATTATTTCACTACTAAATAACATTCCTAGTTTCACTGCATCTGGTGTTAAATCCGTACCAATTGAATTCAGCTGTTCTGTAATACCTTCTAACGGAACAGGATATACCCCTTGAACGCCAAGCGTGTTTTGAGCAGTAATTGCCGTAATAGCCGTCATTCCGTATACACCAAGCTCTTGGAATGTTTTTAAATCTGCCTGAATTCCAGCACCGCCGCCGCTATCAGATCCTGCAATTGTTAAAGCTTTATTCACTTTCATCCCACTCATCCTTTTCTATCCAAAATAGCGATGATAAATCGTTTTTGCTTCGCTTATATCTTTCGTTCCATGTACGAGCACACGGCCATCTTTAAAGGCGACTAACCTCTTGTCTTCAACAGAAAATGATAATAAATATGGATTTACATTTAAATCATTCACGCGACCTTCCAGCAACTCTTTATATTGTTCAAAATTCATTTCTTCTTTATGAGGTGGTCTAATTTGAACTGTATTTCGCCCGCATAAAACTGCTGTTTTTGATGTGTTCTCTTTATTTAAATACGGATACAATGCATTCTCTCCACATGAAGGACAATTATGTTGGCGAAGCTTTTGTACATTCATACATGAATACTCATTCTTCCACATATCAAACGATACAAGCCCATCTCGAATTGATTCGTAATCTTCTACTAACAGTTTAAGAGCTTCTGTTACTTGATGAGAAACGACAAGAGATACAGCAGGTGATATAATACCCGCTGTATCACATGTTGCCCCGCCAAGCGGAATCGACTGTAATAAACATGATAAACATGGTGTTTTACTAGGAAGGATTGTGTAAGAAAGACCGTAACTACCTACACATGCACCGTAAATCCATGGAATAGAATATTTTTGTGCTATATCATTCACAATAAAGCGTGTTTCGAAATTATCAGTCGCATCAATCATTACATCAACGTTTGTAACAAGTTCTTCTAGCTCTTCAGCTGTTACATCTTGAACGAGAGCTTCTATTGTTACATCGCTATTAATCTCTTCTAAACGTTTTTTAGCCGCTATAGCTTTTGGAAGATTATTCTTTACGTCGCTCTCTGCATACAATTGTTGTCTTTGTAAATTACTCCAATCTACATAATCACGGTCAACAATTGTTATCTTGCCAACACCTGCTCTTACAAACATCTCTGCATTTGCACTACCTAATGCACCTGCACCGATAATAAGCACATGCTTTTCTCTTATCTTTTGCTGTCCTTCTTCTCCAATTGGAGAAAATAGTTCTTGGCGAGAATATCGATTATTCAACTACGCTCATTCCTTCTAAAGGACTACTTGCAGTTGCACAACGCTTACGTGCAATACGACCTGCTTCAAATCCTAAACGGCCTGCTTCAATACTTAATTTCATTGCCTGCGCCATTTTAATAGGATCTTTCGCTCCTGATACAGCTGTATTTAATAACACGCCATCTGCTCCTAATTCCATTGCAAATGCCGCATCAGCTGGGCTACCAATACCGGCATCGATGATAACTGGTACTGTCGCTTGTTCAATAATGAAGCTCAAATTTAATGGATTTACAATACCAAGTCCTGATCCGATTGGAGATGCTCCTGGCATAATCGCATGCACGCCAAGCTCTTGTAATTTACGTGCTAATACAACATCATCAGATGTGTACGGAAGTACGATAAATCCTTCTTCCAGTAACATTTCAGATGCCTTTAACGTTTCTACCGGATCCGGTAATAACGTTCTATCATCACCAATAACTTCTACCTTTATCATGTCACAAAGCCCAGACGCTTTTGCTAATTTTGCAATGCGAACAGCCTCTTCAGCGTTTTTTGCCCCTGCGGTATTTGGTAATAACGTATATTTTTTCACATCAAGTTTCTCTAATAAATTAGGTTGCTTTGCATCAAAGATATCCATACGACGTACCGCAAACGTTAAAATTTCAGCTTCAGAAACGTCAATTGCCTTTTGCTGTACGTCAAAATCAGGGAATTTACCTGTTCCTAATAAAAGTCTAGAATGAAATGAAAATGGTCCAATGTTTAACATAATCAACCGCCTCCTACGAAAGTTACAATCTCAATTTGGTCTCCATCAAAAACAGATGTATCTGTATGATCATCTTTTTGTAAAATATCTTTATTACGCTCTACTACAACAATTCTGTTATCTAGTTCTAAATGTGTAAGTAGCTCAGCTACTGTTTTTACACTCGCTGGCACTTCAAGTTGGTTACCATTAATTTTTAACTTCAAACTTCCATCCCCTTTCTAAACTCTTCTAGAAAGCAATGAATCTAGCAAATGATTTTCTTGCTTTCCTTCTATTAAATCAGCCATATACTGACCAGAAACAGGACTTAATAAAATACCGTTTCGATAATGCCCAGTACAAGCATATAAACCTTTTATTTCTTCATGCTCTCCCATATAAGGAGCTTCATGATTCGATTGTGGTCTTAATCCTGCCCATGTACTTTCCCATTCTGCTTCTTTTAAAGCTGGCAATATTGTATAAGCACGCTCCAATATAGAAGTTATACTTTCTGGCTGCACAGTTTTATTGAACGTATGGGGCTTCATTGTTGCCCCAATTACGTAACGCCCACCGCGCTTTGGAGCAATGTAAAATCTTTCTTGAAAAATAGGTGCTTTTAAAAGCTGTTTTCTACTCTTTACCGCAACCACTTCTCCTTTAACTGGATATGTACCCCAATCGCGGTGAAAATAACTGAGTAATTTCGTGCTCCATGAACCTCCTGCAATAACGACTTTCTCACATGTGACAATACCTTCGCTCGTAAAAATTCCGGTCACTTTATTATTTTCAATACGAATATCAAACACTTCTGTCTGTTCATATATATCAGCACCTGACATTGCCGCAGAATGTGCGAATGCTTTCGTAAGCTCTGGTGCAATAACATGACCGTCTTTCGGATAATATACTGCTCCTATAATGGATTCGGATAGATACAGCTCTTTTTCCCGCACATGGTCTCCCGTTAGAAAGTAGGAATCTTCACCTGTTTTTTGCTGCCAATCCATAATGTGAAGAATTCTTTCCTTCTCATCTTCATTTTGAGCAATACGATAAATTCCTTTTTCTTCATATCCAATATCAATACCCGTCTTTTCACGTAAAACTGCTGCAAGTTGTGGAAATATAGCTCGGCTTTCTCTAGCAAGTTCAAATAGCGGATCATACGCATCCCATTCTGCTTGAACACCAAGTAAACCAGCAGCTGCTTTCGAAGCTTCCGATGCAATTCTTTGCTTCTCTACAATCGCTACTTTATGTCCTCTTTCTGCTAGAAAATGTGCAACTGAACTACCAATTACACCACCACCAATAATCGCTACATCATACTTCTCACACATGTTTTTCCGCCCACTTTCTTATTGATTCCTTATAAGATTTAGCTTTGCTATACGGGTTACTACTACTTACTATTCCAGACATAACTGCTATACCGCTTACACCGTTAGTAAGGACATCCACTGTGTTTTCTGGAGTAATTCCTCCAATTGCTGTAATCGGTATAGATAAACACCTTGCAATGTCTGAAATTTCTTCAAGCCCTCTCGCTGGCACACCTTTTTTACAATCTGTCGGAAATACATGACCATAAACGAGTGAATCCGCTCCATTTTTAAATGCTACTATCGCTTCATCTAGCGAATGCACAGAATAACCGACATGCAAATACGAAAACTTTTCTTTCACTGACTTTACATCTGTGCTTCGATACCCTAGTTGAACACGAGGAATATTTAATAAAATTGCAATATCAATTCGATCATTTATGACAATTTTAGAAGCCGGAAAGCCTTCCATTAAAAGACTTTCCACACCTTCATATAACTCCTTCGTACTCTTCTCACGCTCACGAATATGCAAATAATCAATCTCACTCTCAATTTGCATCGCTACATTCACTAACTCTTCGAATGGCATATGGCCATTTGAGATTACGTGGAGCTCATTTTTCATATCCATTCGCCTACTTTAAAATATTTTCGAATAGTTCATCGGCTGGGACAGTTTCTTTCGTCATTCCTTTGTCCTTCAGCCATTTATTTTGTTTCTCCCAAGATTCTTTTGAATCTGATAAAAATGGCTCATCTTTCGTTTCCATCTTCTCTAATAAAATTTTCATACTTTCCTTTTCAACTTCTGGCACAAGTGGGAAGTTTTCTTTTTCTTGATGATTTAATAAAATATTCAATGCTTCATCTGGGTTTTTCTTCATGAAATCATAGCCTTTTTTCGTACCACGTAAGAAAGCTTGCAACGCTTCTTTATCTTTTTTCAACGTTTTATCACCTGTTACAAACACAAGCTCATGATAGTTCGGTACTCCGTAATCAGCTGGATTAAAGTAAGCTGGTTCATGGCCTTCATGACGCATAACCGGTACTTCATGATTAATGTATGCCCCTGTTACCGCATCCACTTTTTTCGTAATTAAGGCTGGTACTAAATCAAATCCAACATCAACTACTTTCACTGTATCAGGATTACCACCAGCTTCTTTTACCATCGTTTTTAAATACATCTCACTTAAAGGTGTTCCAGAATATCCTACTGTTTTTCCTTCTAAATCTTTCGGTGATTGAATGCCCGCTGATTTCAGCGATACGACATGATTTAATGGCGAACGTACGACAGCCCCAATTGATTTCACTGGAATTTGCTCATTTGCTCTTGCCATAACAACATCTGGCTGATAATACAAGCCAACTGTCACCTTCCCTGCTGCTGCCAATGTTAATGGATCAGTCGGATTAGAAGGGAATTTAATATTTACCTTTACACCTTCTTCTTTAAAGTATCCTTTTTCAATTGCTGCATAAATAAAGCTATGTACCGCATTTGGATACCAATCTAACATGACTGTTATTTCTTTCTCTTTTTTACTTTTGTCTGATGCTGAATTACTCGAACATCCTGCAATCATTGCAATTAATAATGTAAACACAAAGATGCGCTTTAAAAATTTCATGAATGCTTCCTCCAACTAATGAATTTCTTTTCTAATATGGAAATAAGTACGACGAAGAAAATAGCTAATAATGATAACAATACAATGGGTGCAAATACGCCAGCTCCATCTAACTGCGTCATCATTCTCTTACTGAAATATCCAAGTCCAGCTTGTGCACCGAGCCATTCTCCAATTGCTGCTCCGATAACACTAAGCGGAACTGCAATTTTTAAAGCTGAGAAAAAATAAGGAAGAGCAGACGGCAACTTTAGTTTAAGAAAAATATCTCTTTTCGTTGCTCCATATGTAACTAAGAGCTCCTCCCATTCTTTTTTCGTACTACGCAGTCCATCATATGTATTGACCGCAATCGGGAAGAACGTAATTAAAACTGTGACAACAACCTTACTCCAGATTGTGTATCCAAACCATAAAACAAATAACGGAGCAAGCGCAGTAATCGGAATCGTTTGTGAAGCAACTAATAATGGATAAAATGCTCTTTCCATCCATGTACTCGCATTCATTAACATCGCTAGCCCTACACCTAATACGATAGAAATCACAACACCTATTAAAACGACATATAACGTTGCAGGTAAATGAACCGTAAATAATATGTCTTTTAGTTTCCATATCTTCATTACAATCGCAGACGGTGACGGTAAAATGTACATCTCATCTACAATTCTTGCTCCTATTTCCCACACAGCAAGTAAAATACTAGAAAGTGTAATAGCAGGAACTAATTCTTTCAATCGGTTCATCACACAAGTACCTGCCTTTGTAACATACTAAGAAGCTCATCTTTCAGCGCTAACACTTCCGGTTTATATAAATCTTTTCGTGTTCTGTTATGATCAAGCGGTACAATCCGCTCAGTCAAAGTCGTTATCGGCTGCTGTTCCACTACTAAAACTCGGTTCGAAAGAAATAACGCTTCTTCAACATCATGAGTAATGAATAAAATTGTTTTTTCCCACTCTTGCCATTGTTCAAACAACCATTCTTGTAAAGAGGCCTTCGTTAAAGCATCTAACGCGCTAAACGGTTCATCTAATAACAATATCTCCCCGCCCGTTAATAAAGTTCGGATAAAAGATACGCGTTGCCTCATACCACCAGATAAATCTTTCGGATGTTTTGTCTCATATCCTTGTAAACCAAATTTATATAACAGTTCCTTTGCCTTTACTTGTGCTTCTTTCTTCTGTACACCTTGGCACTCTAGCGGCAAGGCGGCATTCTCAATAATTGTTCTCCACGGCAAAAGCATATCTTTTTGCGGCATATACCCTACAGGATGGTGCTTTGTTTCTGTCAGTTCTATCTGTCCAGTACTTACCTTCTCTAGGCCTGTAATAAGGCGAAATAAAGTACTTTTCCCACATCCACTCGGTCCGATAATACTGACAAACTCTTTCTCATGTATAGAAGCATTTAATTCATGGATGATTGGTTTCTCATCGTAATGAAAAGAAACATTATGAAACTGTAGTATGTTCTTGCTCCTCAAATCCCCACATCTCCTTACGATAGGACATATCCCAGAATAAATATTCAAATCGACTGGAATATAAGAAAATCTCCTCTAATCTATCTAGTTCTTTCTCAGACTTTCCAACTACCATTTCATTTAATAAATCTATTAACCAAATACAAAGATTACCGTATTCTTCCGAACTATATCCTTGAATCCACTCACCAAAAAACTCATGATCTCTTGCTCCAGGAATATCATTTAAACGCTTTCCAATTTCCCAGTAGCTCCACATACAAGGAAGAAGCGCTGCTATTAATTCCGCAAGTGTGCCATTTTGAGATACAGACATCATGTAATTTGTATAAGCTAAATTTTTAGCAGATGGTTTCGCAGACTCTATCTCCTCTATAGAAATTCCAAGTCTTTTTGCATATTGTTTATGGATTGTCATTTCGCCATTTAATATTCCATCAATTTGTTCAGCGAACTTTCCCATTACTTGTGGATTCGTTGCTTTTACAACACCAATCGCATATAACTTTGCATAATCTAGCAGATATAAATAATCTTGAATAATATAATACTGGAATTTATCTTTTTCTAACGTGCCATCTCCCATACCCACTACAAACGGATGATTATGACTCATCTCCCAAACTGGTTGCACAGTTTCTAATAATCTATCGCAAAATTTCATTTCTCTATCCCCTTTCAATATATGTATCTAAATAAAAAACCACTTCTATATATAAGAAGTGGTTACAGCAAATAAAATTATACATTTATTCGATGTTCCACTTCCCTTCGCTAGTATTACCTAGATCAGGTGTTATAAGGGTTAAGGATTATTCCTCTCTCAGCAAATCAAGCACCCCTAGTGGTTTCAATATGAAATTTTCAAATAAAAAAGCCCCGTTTCTATACGCAAAGAAACGGGGACTCATTGTTAGTGTCCGAATTGCTTCCCTACGCTAGCATAATCTAGATCAGGTAATAAAAAGGATCAAAGGCTTACGGCCTACTCTCAGCTGGCAACACCAGCTCTCCTAGCAAACTATAAAATTATCACTGTCAGTATAACACCCTAATAAGACATCATCAACTGTTTTAATTTTCTTAATTATCAACAAAATATTGAAGTTATAAAATACATACATTCTATTTTAGAAAATAAAACCCCAATTAATTGTATAAAAATGAATCATTATCCTCAAAAAATTTATTTTTATATTGATTTCATATTACATTTATGTGAATACACCCACTATATTATATCTTTATACTATAATAAAATTACAACTATACAACTAGAGGAGGTCTCTATTCCATGAATATGAAAGCTACTGCTTTAACAGCAACTACTGTAGCGATTGCTTCTTTACTTCCTTCTATGGGTGAAACAAATGTACAAAAAGCAAACGCTGAACAATTATCTAATATTAAAACTGGGTATGTCAAAGTCGATCAAGTAGCATTACATACAAAAGATAACGTAAAAAGCACATCAATTGATACAATTCGCTTTAATACAAAAGTGAACATCCTTGAAACAACTAATGGTTGGTATAAAGTATCTGTTCATAATAAAGTAGGTTATGTACAAAAAGATGCTATTTTACTAAAAAACAAACTTCAATCTAATGATCAATACATCGTCAATGCTAATGCATTAAACGTTCGCTCTGAACCTAATTTAGAATCTTCCATTTTAGATGTATTACCAAATGGCAAGTTCATTACCGTTCAAGAAGATCAAGGCGAATGGTATAAAATATCACACAATGGCCAAACAGGTTACGTACAAAAAGCATTCGTTTCTAATGGTTCACAGCCCTTAGTAAAAGGAATCACCGTTCAAAATAATACAAAATATACTGTTGCAACACCTAATCTGAATGTACGTAGCAACACTAGTACAAGTAGCGCTCTACTCGGTTCATTACAAAACGGTACACAAGTACAAGTAGTAGAAACTGTAGGAACTTGGTATAAAATTCGTTTTGGCACAGGATACGGATATGTAGCAAAACACTATGTAGTACAAAATCAACCACAAGCTAAAACAGAGCAACCTTCATCTATTCCAGCTGCTTTCAAATTCCCTGCTCAAGGAAGAATTAGCTCAACCTTTGATATACGCTGGGAACAAATGCATTATGGTATAGATATTGCCGCTCCAGGGAACGTCTCTATCCAAGCTGCTGCTGCAGGTAAAGTTGTGAAATCTTATTATTCAGCTAGCTATGGAAATGTTGTGTTCATTGCGCATCAAATCAATGGGAAATTATATACAACTGTTTATGCCCATATGAAGGATCGCACTGTACAAACTGGTGATCAAGTACAAACTGGACAATTAGTAGGTCATATGGGAAACACAGGTCATTCATACGGGCAACATCTTCATTTTGAATTACATAATGGGGAATGGAATTTTGAAAAAACAAATGCAGTAAATCCACTGCCATATTTAGTTAGGTAAATTGTATGCCACGCAATATACCTCTTATAATTGAATACGTAGCCTTTTTAGGTTTAATCTGTTGTTTAATCATTTACAATACAAACATTGTATTTTTATCTATTATTATTGCTTTTGTTGCATTAGAAATTATGATGGAATCATTTCAAGTACAACTAAAACAAAAAATTGCCCATATTTATAATGCTATTTTTCTTTTGAGTGCTCTCATAACAAATATAATTAGTAATGGCTTTTATTTATCTACTGTATTTCCAGTATTCTTTATGGCTGTTTTGTTATTTGTAGCTAGATATATTAATGTCCCTTATAACCAAAAACAAAAACAAGAAGCTTAGAAAGAGGAGACACTGTGTACCAATCTTTCAAAGATACTCCAATAAAATACATATTGAATTTGTATGAAAAAGCTAATACTTTTTTTGGTATACAAGGAAGTTACACTGCACAACTTCTCCTATATGGAATGTTGTTTCTTGTCTTAATCACTTTCTCCTTGTTTTACTAACAAAAAAGGATCTCACATAAACCGGAGATCCTTTTTAATTTATATTAATTTTTCATATCGAAAATATTGTTTATCCACAAGCATATTTTTCATAAATAAAGCTCAGATTATATTTTTTCTCTAAGCTCATTCGTTGTTCATCATCGCACCAATAGAAAAGAATATCATGAATCGTTGCGTAACGCTTATTTTTAAGAAATAGCCTAAAGAATGATGGTAAACAATCATGTAATTGTATAAATATATAATTGCGTAGTGTTTCTTCTTTATATTCAATGCCCTTACAAATATACAGTAACTCTTCACAATAATATGCATGCTGTGGAACTTGTATCATTTCGAAAAATGGCACATAAGATAGTAGCTTTCCAATAAAATGACCATATCGATCCATTACTCCTATCGTCATATGCTCCATCATTTCTTTCATCACATATAAATAATCATCTACATGAGTTGTCTTTAACGGGTCTAAGCGATCGGAAATTTGAGATAATACAGCTCTTTGACATGCTAAAACTGCCTGACTAGGCCCATAATATGATAGGAAATCTGTACACTTGCGATATTTCCGTAATAAATCATGTGTATATAAATCATATACAAAAGTATTACAATACATTGCTAAACTCATCATATCACTATTTAATTGCTCTTTTGATAATGATTTTGCTCTCTTGCACATATAAAAGAATGTAAATTCCAATACTTCTTTATGAGATAATAAATGTTTACAATCTGTTATACATTTTTCATTAAATTTAACTCTATCCCAAATTTTAATATCTCTATCTGTCAATTCGCCGATACGATATTTAATAATTAAATAGTTTAAAGCAACTGATTGCGTCAAAAGATCCCATGTTTCATATTCCAATGAAGTATGAACAAACTCAGCTAATCCTTGTGCTATCATAAAAGCATTTGCTTCTTCATACCAACCAATCTCTTGGCATAAGCGAAGAATACGCACTAAAGTTGGAATTTCATCTTTATGAAACTGCGGTAAATTCTTTACTTTATTCATGCCATATACAATAAATGCGGCTAAATTTTCTTCTTTATAAAATTCTTTCTCTTTCCATACTAATATAGTTCGTTCTTTCCCCTCACCTTTTGGGTGACAAGGTACAAGCAAAGAAAATAATTCAGCGAAATTATTTGGTTCTATATATGTATCTGTAACCAAATTCCAATTTGGATCGCCCTGTACAGCCTTCATATAATTCCCCTTCCCTTTCATCTATGTAGGAAATATTAAGTTATTATCGCACCATTAAAAATTAATATTGTTATATTCAAAATCTCTCATAATACTTATATCTATCAGTATATCATCTTTTCTCTTATTAAAAATTAAGAATAACAAATTTTAAAAAACTGTCGAAATTATTAACCATATACTTATTATATAATGTCTCAGATACATCACGCTAACATATTAGTTTAATCCATATATGCTAGAATAATGCATCTGAATTTTATATATAGTTTAGCTCTTTATGAGTAACCATTAAAATCTCGGTTAATTAAAGTTTCAATTTACTCTGTACGCTCTGAAATTTCGCTCAAGGCAAATCCAGCTTGATCATCTGCCGATTCCCTTATAGCTAAATCTCCTAGTGCTAACATACCAATCAGCTGACCACTATCAACTACTGGTAACCGTCTAATTTGATACTGTGCCATTAGCTCTGTAGCTTTTTCAATAGGATCATTTGGAGAAACTGAGATAATATTTGTTGTCATTACATTTGTAATTTTATTAGATCCAGGATGTTTTTCAGCAATCCCTCGAACAACTAAATCTCGATCAGTAACAAGCCCAACAACTTGCTCATTTTCAACAACAGGAATTAATCCAACCGATTCTTCCTTCATTTTTACAGCTGCCTCGTATACATTGTCTAGCGGTGTACAATGTACAATATGGGTACTCATTAAGTCTCTAACTCGTGTCATTATTTATTTCCTCCTTTTTATACATACCATAGCTTTTCCAAAATCCCTTTATTTATTTCTGGAAAGTAACATGATAAAAAGGATCAACAAAATAAAAAAGAGCCAGCATAATGCTGACTCTTTTTTGTATGACCCGTACGGGATTCGAACCCGTGTTACCGCCGTGAAAGGGCGGTGTCTTAACCACTTGACCAACGGGCCATGGCTCCGCAGGTAGGACTCGAACCTACGACCGATCGGTTAACAGCCGATAGCTCTACCACTGAGCTACTGCGGAATAATATATGGTGGGCCTAAATGGACTCGAACCATCGACCTCACGCTTATCAGGCGTGCGCTCTAACCAGCTGAGCTATAGGCCCATATACTTTACAGGGGCAGTAGGAATCGAACCCACACTGGAGGTTTTGGAGACCTCAGTTCTACCTTTAAACTATGCCCCTAAATGATGCCGGCTAGAGGACTTGAACCCCCAACCTACTGATTACAAGTCAGTTGCTCTACCAATTGAGCTAAGCCGGCATAAAAAAAATGGTGGCTCGGGACGGAATCGAACCGCCGACACGAGGATTTTCAGTCCTCTGCTCTACCGACTGAGCTACCGAGCCAACATAAATGGCGGTCCCGACCGGGGTCGAACCGGCGATCTCCTGCGTGACAGGCAGGCATGTTAACCACTACACCACGGGACCATTTGGTTGCGGGGACAGGATTTG